>NZ_JBFRGE010000081.1:0-27241 GCF_052115185.1 Paenibacillus sp. 2TAB19
GATTCGCTCTGTTCTGAATTCAGCTATACCATTACTAATCTGCAATATCGACCCAAAATTCCTCGTCCGCATCCAGTTTTATATCGGATCGGAACACGCGACGATGATATTGCTTATACATGTATTGCTCGATTGCTTCAATAATGTTCGCTTCAAGAATGTATTGGCTTCGGCCCTTGACCCACACTTCGGCTGTAAAACCGTATTGCTCCTCCCATGAGAGCTGAACCTCCACGTCCGTAGGGCTAACCCCTCTGCGATCGGCATAATGGAGGCAGACAGCATTTAATATCTCGTCCGTATAAAGACGCACGCGCTAGTAACGACTCCTATCGTCAGGCCGCCTGCGATTATGTCGGAAATTGTTCCATATAGCGCGTATAATCATAACGACGGCGATAATCGCGATTACGTTTATGAGCAATCCGAGCAGATTGCCGAAGGCGCCCCAACCGCTGAACAAACTGCCGAACAGCAGTCCGGCAATTCCGCCGACCATTAATCCTCGGAAGAAGCTGCCACCGCTCCAAAATCCCGTTCGCCCCGCTCCGGTCGCAGCTCCGGAACGCGCTCCGTTATTCGTCTGGCTTGCATTGTCCTTTTTCTTTGGGGTCTCCGTATAACTTTGCCTTGGTGATTTGATGCTCCGTCTTGGTTTAGCGTCAGCAGTTGAATGGAAGCCGACTGTCATAACGATCGACAGGGCCATGAGCATCAGTATTCCTTTTTTCATATCAAGTTCTCCTTGGATGCGATTTTTGGTACGGCGCCAAAGCGACGGCGTGAGCAAGTTAAACACTAAGCACATTGCTAACATAAGCAATTACAGCTAATATATACGGAGGTTGCTTGTCATTATTACTGATCGCTTATGCAGGAGGTTCGAATGAATACGATTYCTGATTCCTATGTTTCCTATTTGGTTGAGTTTCATGCAACAAGGGATTATTTTGAATGCCATGAACTGCTAGAAGAGTATTGGAAAGAACACCCGAATGACGGCATGTCGGATATATGGGTCGGCTTAATTCAATTAGCAGTGGGACTTTACCATGAAAGAAGAGGCAATCGCAAGGGAGCATGGATGATGCTGGAGCAATCCCGTCTGCGATTAGCGGGATCTGATTTGCTTCCGCTTGGTCTAAGTCGCGAGCCGTTGATTGGGATGATTGACGAACGGCTTAGTGGGTTAGGAGAGCAGAGTTTTGTTCATGTCTATGCGGACATGGACTTACCGATTGCGTCGAAAGAGGTAGCTAGGCTTTGTGAAGAAGAATGCGCAAAGCGCGGGGTGAGATGGGGAGAACCAAGTCCATTAACGAACGAAGCCCTTATTCATCGCCATAAGCTTCGTGACCGGAGCGAGGTTATTCTAGCCCGGGAGATTTCGCTGCAAGCGAAACAAAAAGAGCGCAGAGGCTAGTCCGTATTGGACAGCCGCTGCGCTTGCTTTTACTCTTTATCTTTCGGCAAGCCTTCCGTTACGAGCTCGAGCGCGCCCGTCTCAGGATCGATGATGAGTCCGTGGACGAGTACGGCTCTAGGCATAAGCGGGTGGTTGCGAATAATGTTAACGCTGTTAATGACGCTGTCCTTCACGTTATCGAAGCCAGTCAGCCAGCGCATGAGGTTAAGACCGGAATGCTTAAGCGTATTGATGGTGTCCATCGGTATCCCGCGGTCAACCATATGCTGAATGATTTCTTCGGGGTTGATGCCTGTCATACCGCAGTTATGATGCCCAATGACGAATACTTCATCGGCTTGCAGCTCGTAGACTGCGACGATGATTGATCGCATAATGTTGCCGAACGGCTGAGTGACGATAGCGCCGGCATTTTTAATGATTTTCGAATCGCCATTTTTCAGATTCATCGACTTAGGCAGCAGCTCGGTCAGTCTAGCGTCCATACAGGTAAGGATAACCATTCTTTTGTCGGGAAAACGGCTCGTCGCGTATTGCTCGTATTCCTTGTTCGCAACGAAGCTGCCGTTAAAATCTAAAATGGATTCAAGCTTATTCATTGTGTTGCCTCCAATTAGCTGTGTATTATGTGCTGCTCTTCAAAAACCGCAGGTTTGTCGTATAAATCTGATTGTCGCTCTTCAAGCTGAAGCTGTCTCGGTTCGGGTCGTAATCGACACGCAGCTTAGGCTCGTAGAACACTTCATGGCGAGGCTCGAACCAGTAGGGGAGGGGATCGCCTTGCTCCTGGCGGTCGTCGACACTTGGGCTATCTATGAGCTGGAGGGCCGGTACGCCGCTAACGACGCAGCCGCAGCCTTCCGTATCGTGAAGCAGCTTAAGCTGCTTCGTACCGTCGGATAAATAGGGGCCGAGCTTATCGGCAGCAGACTTCGAGAATGTAATATGCATATGATGACCTCACTTCCTATCTATCGCTTGCATTTTATGTAGGTTTAAGTTGATTATAAAGATAGGAATAAGTAAGATCAAGTTAAGTTCCGTTTAATGGAATCCAAGTTCAATATTGGGCAGAGAGGCGGTAATCTGATGTCAATATCAACCAAAGAAGCGCTAACCAGCTTTAAAGAAAGAATTCATAAGCTCAAGAGCTATGAAGAGGCGCTAGGCGTCCTCTACTGGGATTTGCGAACGGGCGCGCCCCGCAAAGGAATGGATACGCGCTCCGAAGTGATTGGCGCATTATCCGGGGATATGTTCAAGCTGGCTACTTCGCCTGAGATTGGTGAATGGCTGTCTGTACTAGAGCAGAATGCTGCATATGCCGAATTGAATGAGATTGAACAGAAGCTTGTGACGGAGACGCGCAAGGATTATGACCGCAGTGTAAAAATTCCTCCGCAGCTGTATCAGGAATATGTCATTATTTCATCGCAAGCCGAGTCCAAGTGGGAGGAATCGAAAGCGGATAATGATTATGCCGGGTTCCAGCCCTACTTGGAGAAGGTGATATCGTATACGAATCAATTCATCGATCTATGGGGAGCGAAGGAGACTCGGTATGACACGCTGCTGGATCAATACGAGCCCGGCATGACAGTCAAGGAGCTGGATCAAGTATTTGGCGGCCTTAGAGAACAGCTCGTACCGCTTGCGGCAGCGATTGCCGCTTCGCCTCATCAGCCTAATACTTCGTTCTTGCGTCAGCAGTTCGATAAGTCAGCTCAGAAGTCGTTCAGCCAGTACATACTGAAGCAGATGGGCTTCAGCTTCGAGGCCGGCCGCCTCGACGAGAGCGCTCACCCCTTCGCAACGGGTCTTAATCCCGGCGACGTTCGTATCACGACGCGTTACTTAGAGGATGATGTCCTAAGCGCGTTGTTTGGCACGATTCATGAAGGCGGTCATGCGCTCTATGAGCAAAATATTATGCCGGAGCTTATCGGAACGACGCTTTGCACAGGGACGTCGATGGGCATCCATGAATCGCAATCCCGATTCTGGGAGAACATTATCGGACGCAGCCGGCCGTTCTGGGAACAGAACTTCAGCCAACTGCAGAAGCAGTTCCCTGGACAACTGGATGTGTCGGTAGATGAATTCTACCGCGCTAACAACGTCGTGCAGCCTTCTCTCATAAGGATTGAGGCGGATGAGCTGACGTATAACTTGCATATAATTATCCGCTACGAGATCGAGAAGCTTATCTTCAATGAAGGGGCGAAGGCGGCTGATCTGCCTGCGATCTGGAACGAGAAGTATAAGCAGTATCTCGGCATTACGCCTCCGAGCAATGCGCAAGGTGTATTACAGGACGTCCACTGGTCCGGCGGCGCATTCGGTTATTTCCCATCCTATTCGCTAGGCAATATGTACGCTGCGCAAATCGCCGATACGATGGAGAAGGAGCTGGACGGCTTCTGGTCGCTTGTAGGCAAGGGCGAGCTGCTGCCAATCAAGGAGTGGCTGACCGAGCGAATCTACAAATACGGCAAGCTGCGCACCCCGTCGGAGCTCATTCAGAGCGTAACGGGCAAGCCGCTTGATCCGCAGCATCTTGTTCGTTACTTAACGAACAAGTATACGGAAGTCTATAAGCTCTAACGAACACTTTCATATAGAAGACCACAAACGAAGATGGCAGTTCAAGGATAATCCTTGGACCGCCATCTTTGTTTATGTTAGACCGATTCACCGCCCAGAGTATTTCTGCATAGGCTGATGTACATCTACTAACGAGAATGAAGGCGGAGGGATTGGTATGAAGAGACGCATTATAACAGCGCTGCTGCTAGCTGTCGTGCTTACGATAACGGCTGTGCTTGCGGGCTGTGGCAAAGGAGATTCGGAGAAAACGAAAGTCCGGATCGGCGAGGTAACGCGGTCGCTGTTCTATGCACCGCAATACGTTGCGGTAGAGAAAGGATATTTCACGGAGGAAGGACTTGATGTTAAGCTTACGACTACGCCAGGCGGCGACAAGACGATGACGGCACTGCTGTCGAATGTCATTGACGTTGCTCTTGTCGGCTCGGAAACGTCGATTTATGTGTATCAGCAAGGAACGGATGATCCGGTCATTAACTTCGCGCAATTGACGCAAACCGACGGCACATTCCTCGTCGCCCGCGAGGCGGATAGCGCATTCGACTGGAATACATTGAAGGGCAAAACATTCCTCGGCCAGAGGAAGGGCGGAATGCCGCAAATGGCGGGCGAATTCGCTCTGAAGAAGCTGGGAATCGATCCTCAAGCGGATCTAGAGCTGATCCAAAACGTTGATTTTGCCAATATTCCGGCTGCATTCGCTTCGGGAACAGGCGATTATGTCCAGCTCTTCGAGCCAACGGCATCGATCTTCGAGAAGGAAGGCAAAGGTCATGTCGTTGCCTCCTTCGGTACGGAAAGCGGGCATCTGCCTTACACCGTGTTCATGGCCAAACAAAGCTATATCAAGAAGAACGAGAAAACGATTCAATCATTCACGAATGCAGTTCATAAAGCGCAGCTGTGGGTGAAGGACAATAGCGCCGAAGCGATTGCCGATGTTGTATTGCCGTACTTTGAAAATGTCGATCGCGACATCCTCATAAGTTCGATCGATCGCTACAAGCAGCAAGGCTCATTCGCAACCGATCCGATCGTCGACGAATCGGAATGGAACAACTTGCTGGACGTCATTACGACGGCAGGCGAGCTTGAGAAGCGTACAGAACATGATGTGCTCGTCGATACGAGCTTTGCAGAGAAGTCGATCAAATAACCAAAGTGATGTGGATAGCAGAAAGGAGGGATGTTATATGGCGATAGTTCCCGTACTTGCGCTGCGGCAGCTATCTCATGTTTATGTGAACGCGAAAGGTGCTTCGCTTGCGCTGGAGCAGCTGGATCTTCGTGTCGAGCGAGGCGAGTTCGTTAGCCTCGTCGGCCCGAGCGGCTGCGGCAAGACGACCGTGCTGAGTCTGCTTGCCGGATTATTCMCGCCGACGAAGGGGCAAGTGCTGCTTGACGGCGAAGCTGTCGCCGGTCCTTCCCCGAAGGTAGGCTATATGCTGCAGCAGGACTTCCTGTTCCCTTGGCGTACGATTCGCGATAATGCGGCTGTCGGTCTTGAGATCAGCGGCCGCAAGACGCCGCAGGCGATGACGCTCGTCGATGAGCTGTTAGCCGAACTAGGGCTGCCGGACTCTGGGCGGCGTTATCCGCATGAATTGTCCGGCGGCATGCGCCAGAGGGTGGCGCTCGCAAGAACGCTTGCCACCGAGCCGGAGGTGCTGCTGCTCGATGAGCCGTTCTCAGCGTTGGATCTGCATATTAAGCTGCAGCTAGAGGATCTTGTGCACGAAACGCTTACGCGCAGAGGGAAGACGGCGGTGCTTGTCACCCATGATCTTGCTGAGGCTGCCGCGATGAGCGATCGCGTCATCGTGCTTGGCCGTAATCCCGGCCATATCAAATGCGAGGTCGTTATTGACGAGGAGCTTCGCCGGGTTAGTCCGATGGCGGCAAGGAGATTGCCGAGCTTTCAAGCGACGTTCGAGCAGCTATGGGCGGAATTGGATGCAGTGGAAGACGAAGGAGGAACTCGGAATGGATGAGCGCGAAACGCGGCAAGCAAGCGGAGCGAATGAGTCCGCCGACGTTCAAATCGCGGGCGTGAAGGAAGATCGGCTGAGCTGGATGGGCGCTCTGCATGCGAGCTACCGCATAAGGATGCGTAAGCTGTCAGCAGCGGTAGCCGTAACACAGGTCGTGCTGCTTGTCTTATTTGTAGGGTTATGGGAAGCAGCGGGAAAAAACAAATGGATCGATCCTCTTTTGTTCAGTTATCCGTCTAAGATGGCTGCACAACTATGGCGTACGATGTCCGATGGCTCGATATGGCCGCACGTCGGCATGACAGTAGGCGAGACGGTTGTCGGGTTCGCGCTTGGCACGCTGCTCGGCACGGCGATGGCTGCGGCTCTATGGTGGTTTCCTTTTCTCTCCCGCGTATTCGATCCGTACCTTGTTGTGCTTAATAGTATGCCGAAGGTGGCATTAGGACCGATCTTTATCGTCGGTTTAGGGCCAGGTTTCATGTCGATTGTAGCGGTTACGCTGTCGGTGACTGTTATTATTACGACGCTTAATATTTATAACCGGTTCCGCGAGATCGACGCCGGCTTCATTAAGGTCGTCAGGCTGTTCGGCGCTTCGCGCGGCCAGCTGTTCAGGCTCGTCATTCTGCCTGCGTCGTTTCCCGTTATTATCTCGACGCTCAAGGTGAATGTCGGTCTCGCATGGGTTGGCGTTATCGTTGGCGAATTTCTCGTCGCGAAGCTCGGACTCGGTTATTTGATCATATATGGCTTCCAGGTGTTCAACTTCACGCTCGTATTATCGAGTCTTGTCGTGATCGCTGCGGTTGCCACGGTTATGTATCAGCTTGTTGCCGCGCTGGAGAGAAGGTTGACGGCCGGCTGGCGCGAAAGGTAGGATGGAGTCAACATCTTACTAATCGCGAGGAAGTTTACTATGGGCATACGTGTCGTCAAAACAGCGCTAGCCGCTATCGCAGCTATTTACACTGCCGTCTATTTCGGCCTTGAGCCCCCGCTTGGAGCGGGTATTCTGGCTATTCTCGGCGTCGAAGTTACGAGGATGAAAGGGCTGAAAAGCGCAATCGTCCGATTTATTGCTTCGGTTCTGGGACTTTTTTTGGCATCGCTAATCTTCACGCTGTTCGGTTTCCAAATCTGGGCGGTTGCGGTCTTCATCTTGATTACTTTTCCGATTCTTTCACGCTTCCAACTGAAGGATGGAATCGTAACGAGCTCGGTCATCGTCTTCCATCTGTTTAACAGAGAAGAAGTGACGTCAGCCATTATCGGCAACGAAATTATGCTGTTATTCGCTGGCCTCGGCTGGGCGACCGTGCTCAACTTCGTCTATATGCCGAAGGATGAGAAGCAGTTGACGAGCAATCGGCTGGCAATCGAGGACAATTTCAGCGTTATTTTCACAGAGATGGCCTTGACGCTACGCAATCCGTCCCATGTATGGGGCGGTGAGGAATTGCTGGCTGCATTCCAGGCAATTGAGGACGGCGCGCAGCGCTCCATTCGCAATCGCGAGAATCGGATATGGGGGCAGGAGCACTATTGGTCGACTTACTTCGAGATGAGACGACAGCAGCTAGATTCCGTGCAGAAGATGCTAGTCGAACTGGCCTTTGTCTACGAGAAGTGGCCGCAGGGTGTACTTATTGCCGAGCTGCTCGAACGGCTTGCCTCCGATGTGAAGTCGGAGGTTTACGAAGGCTCGGTCGAGACTCGTTTGCAGGAGTTGTCGCTGCGGTTTCGAGGTATGGAGCTTCCGAGAACGCGCGAGGAATTCGAAGTGAGAGCTGCACTGCTGACTCTGTTGCACGAGCTGCAAAGATATTTGGCCATCGCCAAGCGACTCAAGCGTAAACGGCTTTCGCTAAGCACGAACCGTTAGCTGCGTCTTTGCGCAGCTCGGTTCTGTGCCGTCCTTGGAGGCATAAGCTTCCGTTTCGCGGTGAAATAGAGGCGTAAGGATGTGTGAAACTCATACCTTCCTATATTTCAAAAAAAGAAAAGTCATTTTGTCCGAACAGGCGTCATAGCATATAGAGGGAGAAAATTCGTTGCGAGGATCGCGAAGAAATATAAGCTGTTATATAAGAATATCGCTTATATATATCTTATATTTCCGAAAAAGAAACAGTCACCCTAGACGAATGTCCTGCATACACTTTAAATGAATGATTGTATGGAGGAGGTTAAATCAATGACTATTGCAGATAAACAGCTTCAGTGCAGAGARATCATTACGAAAGCTGTCTGCGGCAAAGGTCGTAAGTTTTCCACTGTAACCCATACCGTAACGCCGCCTCATCATCCGACCAGTATTCTGGGAGCATGGATTATCAACCATCAGTATGAAGCGGTTCGTTCGGGCGACGGTATTGAGGTAATCGGTACTTACGATATCAACATTTGGTATTCGTACAGCAAAAACTCGCAAACAGACGTAGCTAAAGAATCCGTACATTACGTGGAGCATGTCGCTCTCTCTTATGTAGATCCTAAACATAGGGCGGCGACAGAAGAAGTGTCCGCAGACGTGCTGCAAGAGCCTAACTGCATCGAAGCGAACATTTCATCCAACGGCTCAGGCGTCGTTATCCGGGTTGAACGGGAGTTTTCGGTAGAAATGATTGCCGAGACTAAAGTTTGCGTCGCCGTTATTCCAGGCGGTTGCGACGACCTGGACGGCAAAGATTTGGAATTCAGCCTCGGCGGCGATGAGGACTACGAGGATTTGGATCCAGATTTACTGGACGATGAGCTCTAAGTAAGCGGGTAAGCGCTACTGCTACAGTATCATATGCTGCGCGAGCAGTATGTCGAGGGCGAAAGCCCTCTTTTTTTTGAAAAATTATAGGTAAGCGTGGATTTGGGCGGAATCGTGAGCACTCAACCAACGTCAATCCAACATCCAACCAACGTCACAAAGCGGCTAATAACGGGAATTTCTCCTGTTAATATGAATCGTATCAAGCATTTAAGAACATTAGCTGGAAATTCTCCTGTTAATTTCGTCCATTTCACTCATATAGATCATTTCGATAAAAATTAACGGGAGAAAATCCAGTTATTGAACAGATTGCGGGCAATCACGCTCAAATAACGGGAGCAATTCCAGTTAAATTGTAAGGGTGGTAGCTATGGCTCTGGAGTTATGATCAATTATTTGCGGCAAAGGCGGCGAGACGATGGGCTCGACTTGGATATGGCGCGGCAACTACGACCGAATGGAACGGGTAGATACGACCGGTCAGCTGAATCGCTCAGCTGGCGAGCGTGCAGGGAAGCCGCTGTCGGCTCAGGGGTGGATAGCTGTGAAAGAAGGCGACGCCGTCATTGTCTGGAATGACTCGCGGCCCTTCGACGAAAGCCGCTTCAAGCCTATTTGGGTTCTTAATGCCAAAGCCGCTCAAGCTGCACGTATGGGAGAGGCGGATAGGGAGCGCATATGGAAGCGCGCAGGTCTAATTGGCGTTAAACCGCTTGAGAGTGTTCGCATTTACTTGGTGCGGGTATATCATCTTGAGGCAGTATCCGTGGAGCGGCAGGGCAGCGGGGGTAAGGTAATCGACAGTCAGGTCGCGACTGACGATCCGCTCATTCGGCGGGTTGTACGCGCCGCCGTACAGGGGTTGTACGCCCTCGGCCTCGATATTGGCGAGGCCGAGGTGGCGCTTGGCGGGGACGGGCGCACTGCCGTCCGCGCGGTATGGCCGCAGCTGCGGAATGCGCAGCTGGAGGCAGAGGCAGCGCAGCGCTTCGCCGCGTGGTATGTGGCGGAGAGGGCGGCGGTGACGAATCGGAGGCCGCTGCTGATCGGCGCCGATCCGGAGTTTGTGCTGGTGACGCCGGCAGGGCGGGTGGCTGCGGCGTCGCGCTTCTTCGGCGCTGATACGGGCGGCGCGGCCGGCGCGGACGCGATGCTCGTCGGGCGGCGGCTCGTTTATCCCGTCGCCGAGCTGCGCCCTGAGCCGGCCGCTGACCCGGCCGCGCTCACCGCGGGCGTGCGGCGCTTGCTGCTCCGCGCCGCGCAGCGAATCGGCGACCCATCGCTGCGCTGGGCCGCTGGAGCCATGCCCGTGCCGGGGCTCGCGCTCGGCGGGCACATCCACCTCAGCGGAGCGCCGCTTACAACGCGCTTGCTCCGCCTGCTCGACAGCTTCGCGGCATTCCCGCTCGCTCTCATCGAAGACCCCGCCGGGCGAGGCCGCCGTCCCCGTTACGGAACGCTCGGGGACTATCGCCTGCAGCCGCATGGCGGGTTCGAGTACCGCACGCTGCCGAGCTGGCTCGTCTCGCCGGCAGCGGCCAAAGGCGCCTTCGCGCTTGCGCTGCTGTGCGCGCGCGAGGCGTGGACCTTGCCATACATACCTGCTCTGGAGGAGCGGTATGTCGAAGCGTATTACGCCGGCGACCGCGCAGAGCTTGCCGGCTGCCTGGACGGAATTACCGCGAGCTTAACCGCCGCGGCGAGCTGGCGCGATCTCGCGCCGTACATCGAGCCGCTGCTGGATGCGGCCCGACGCGGCGCGAGCTGGAACGAGAAAGCGGACATACGTTTGAAGTGGCGCATCCCACTAAATTAATGTTGTAAATTATTATTGTCATAAATTTATTTTTAACAATACTCGAGTCACCTCTTTCACAATTTGTTGCGAAGGCRGTGGCTTTCTTCATATATTGTTCCTCGCTTCAGAAATAAGACGCATTTCCCATCCTAAAACCCCCATATGAACGATAGTCGATTCCTCTAAGCGGTTATTTCCATCTTATTCTCCCCGCACCGTTTCTCTATGCGCATATGGCGTACATCTGTTCCGCTTGGTATAATAAAAGTCTATTGTTCACGTTACTCGGAGAATGGTTCACATTGCCATTGTCCCGCATTGCCCATGAGGAGGCTCGAAATGTCAACCTATACCCCGATGATTCAACAATATCTTGCTGTTAAGGAGCAAGCGAAGGATGCGTTTTTATTTTTTCGCTTAGGCGACTTTTACGAAATGTTTTTCGACGATGCGATCAACGCATCGCGCGAGCTGGAAATAACGTTAACCGGCCGCGAAGGCGGCACGGATCAAAAAATACCGATGTGCGGCGTTCCCCATCATTCCGCGGAAAACTACATAAGCAGGCTGGTCGAGAAAGGGTATAAGGTAGCGGTTTGCGAGCAAGTCGAGGATCCCGCGGTTGCGAAAGGCGTTGTGCGGCGCGAGATTGTTCGCATTATTACGCCGGGAACCGTTATGGAGACGAAGTCGCTAGAGGGCAAGTCGAATAACTTTATCGTTGCCGTCGTGCAGTCGGGCGGAATGCTTGGCTTATCCGCATGCGACTTGTCAACGGGCGAACTATACGTAACATCTGTACCCGATCAGCTTGAAGCGCTTATCGACGAAATTAACGTATATCAACCAGCCGAGATTGTCGGCGATACCGTCTTGATGGACAAGCTGCAAGGCGCGGCAGTATGGAATCGCCAATTGCTGCTAACTGCTCGCGAACCGATGGAGCAGGACAAGCTGCAGCAGCAATTCAAGTCCGGTGAGCTGGAGAGTCTCTCGCAAGCGCGATTACTAGCTATCAGCGTCCTAACAGGATACCTTGAAGAGACGCAGAARCGCTCGTTAGGCCATGTTCAGAAGATCAGCTCCTATGAGCCGAACCAATATATGATTTTGGACCATTATACTCGCCGTAATTTAGAGCTTACGGAGACGGTGCGAGACCGCTCCAAGAAGGGGTCTCTGCTTTGGCTGCTGGACCGCACGCAGACGTCAATGGGTGCAAGGATGCTTCGCAGATGGATCGATAAGCCGCTTCTAAGCAAGTCGGCTATCGATGCCAGGCTGGATGCGGTGGAGGAGCTCTATCGCAATCTGATCTTAAGGGAAGATATTCGCACTGAATTGCAGCCGATCTACGACCTTGAGCGACTAGTCGGCAGAGTGGCGTTCGGCAGCGCGAACGGCCGCGATCTCAATGCGCTTAAGAGCTCGTTGCGCCGCATACCGGGATTAGCCGCATTATGCGATCAATCCGGTTCTAAGGTGCTTCGCGAGCTCGTCGCAGGCGTAGACGATTGCGGTGATTTGGCAGATATGATCGATACGGTTGTGGTTGAAGATCCGCCTGTAACGATTCGTGAAGGCGGCCTTATTCGTGCCGGCTACGACGACTACTTGGATCAATTGCGCGAAGCGAGCACGAACGGGAAGCGCTGGCTGGCTGAGCTGGAGCGTCAGGAACGTGAAGCTACTGGCATCAAGACGCTGAAGATCGGCTACAACAAAGTTTTCGGTTACTTCCTTGAGGTGTCCAAAGCGAATCTCGCCATGCTTCCGGAAGGACGTTATGAGCGGAAGCAAACGCTTGCCAATGCCGAGCGTTTCGTGACGCCGGAGCTTAAGGAGAAGGAACGTCTGATTCTCGAAGCCGAGGACAAAATGGTCGATTTGGAATACGAGAAGTTCATCGAGCTTCGCGACCATCTTTCTTTGCATCTGCACCGGCTTCAACGTGCTGCTGCGATTATCGCAGAGATTGACGCTTATCAATCGCTGGCTCATGTGAGCGCGGAGCGACGATACGCAAGGCCGCAAATTAACGAGGCTTATGACCTACAGATCGAAGACGGCCGCCATCCCGTTGTAGAAGCGATGATAGACGGTACGCCTTTTATATCGAACGGCACATCGCTGCGCAAGGAGCAGCAATGGATGCTTCTCATTACCGGACCGAATATGGCCGGCAAAAGTACGTATATGCGCCAAGTTGCGCTCATCTGCATCATGGCCCAGATTGGCTGCTTCGTCCCTGCCAAGTCTGCGGTTATTCCGCTTATCGACCGGATCTTCACCCGAATAGGCGCGGCTGACGACTTAATCGGCGGTCAAAGCACGTTCATGGTCGAGATGAAGGACATTCAGATTATGACCGAGAAAGCGTCGGCAAGCAGCCTTGTCATCATTGACGAGCTTGGCCGCGGCACTTCTACAGGTGAAGGCATGGCTATCGCACAAGCGGTTATCGAATATGTGCATCATCATATCGGCTGTAAAGCGTTAGTCTCGACGCATTTCCATGAGCTTGCGCATTTGGAGGATTCGTTGCCGGCGCTTGCGAACGCGCGTATGGCGGTTGAGGAGAGCGGCGACAACGTCACCTTCCTGCGCAAGCTTATATCCGGAGCGGCGAGCACGAGTTACGGTATTTATTGCGCGCAGCTTGCCGGGTTGCCGCAGTCCATTATCGGCCGCGCCTATGAGCTGCTAGAGGATACGGAGCATTCGGTACCTCCGACACCAATACCTGCTGCTGGCAAGCCGGTACCATCAATCGAAGCAATAGCCGAATCTGCTGCCGCTTACGAACCGGCTGTCGTTTCTTCAGTTACGACAGACGTCGTACAGCTGTCAATCTTCGACGAGCCTCCGCCAGCGGCTAAGCGCAAAGCGAGCCCGAAGGCGGAGCAGCTTGCCGAGCAGCTGCGCAAGCTGGATTTATTCAACTTAACGCCTATGCAAGCCATGCAATGGCTGAATGATATGAAGAGCAAGCTGAACGACTAATCGCGAAGCGAAGGGAGGTCAACCTGCGTTATGGGAAAAATCAAAATACTGGATGAGCAGCTTGCCAACCAAATCGCTGCCGGTGAGGTTGTTGAACGGCCTGCTGCCGTCATCAAAGAGCTTGTCGAGAATGCTATTGATGCAGGCAGTACGACGATCGATATAACGATTGAAGAGGGCGGCCTCGCTCTCATGCGAGTCATTGATAATGGCTATGGTATTGAGGCATCCGATATTTTAACTGCTTTTCAACGCCATGCGACCAGCAAAATATCAACGAGCAGCGATTTGTTCAAAATCGCGAGTCTCGGCTTTCGGGGCGAAGCGCTGCCAAGTATCGCGGCGGTATCTCGTTTATCTTGCACATCGGCAGATACCGACACGGGGCTTGCTAGACAGATTATGATAGAAGGCGGCAATATTACCGTCAACGAGCCGGCCAATGCGCCGCAAGGCACGGATATGATCGTACGCGATTTATTTTATAACACGCCTGCAAGGCTCAAGTATATGAAAGCGATCCAAACGGAGTTAGGTCATATTTCCGACTATGTGAACCGAATCGCCTTAGCTCATCCGGGCATCGCCTTTACGTTCAAGCACAATGGAAGCATGCTGCTTCAGACCGTTGGCACTGGCGACAGACTGCAAGTGATCGCTGCAATTTACGGTACGAATACGGCCAAAGCGATGCTCGCTGTCGAGGCGGAGAGCTCCGATTACGAGCTTCGAGGCTATATCTCCAAGCCGGAGCTGACGAGAGCGAATCGCAACGGCATTACAGCCATCGTGAACGGCCGCTATATACGGAGTCATGCCATTAATCAATCGTTGCTGCAAGCTTATCACACGCTCCTGCCAATCAACCGTTATCCGCTTGCGGTTATTGAGATAGGCATGCATCCAAGCCTGCTTGACGTGAACGTTCATCCATCCAAGATGGAGGTTCGATTCAGTAAGGAGGCCGAGCTGCGCACCCTGCTAGAGGAGGCTGTTCGCAAGGTGCTTGGCAAGCAGCGTTACATTCCCGGTCCTGACGCCGGTAAGCAGGAGCGCTCCAAGCCGCTGTTCGTGCAGGATACGATCTCGTTCCATCGGTCCGAGGAGCAAGTATCGACATCGCTGCCGTCCATTGCCGAGATCGCGGCATCTAGCCAGCGTGAGACCAAATCAGCATATGCCAGCCCGAATCGAACTGAAATTCCCGCGTGGACTAGGACGCAATCGACGGCTGTATCGCGATCGAACCCAAGCCCGAGCGCGTTTTCTGCCCCTTATTCGGCAAGCGGGGATAAAGAATATGTACCGCCTGATGCAACGAACCGGCTTTATTCGCCCCAAAATATTGATAAGCAAACGAATACTATCATTCGGGAACAAACAGCGCCATGGCCTGAGCCGCCGCCAGTTGTCGAGGCTTCCGAACCGGCTATTGAACAGGAGCAGATTGAAAGTCAGAAGCCTGCTTTTCCTGAGCTGCACTGGATTGGACAGCATCACGGTACGTACATTGTTGCGCAAGCGGAGGACGGGCTGTATCTGATTGATCAGCATGCGGCGCATGAGCGAATTAATTATGAGTATTATTACCGCAAGTTCGGCAATCCCGAAGCGGCAAGCCAGCAATTGCTCGTTCCGCTGACGCTGGAGTTCACGCCGGGCGAGGCTTCGCAGCTGCGCGAGCAGCTTCATCTATTCGCGGAAGCAGGGGTAGAGGTGGAGCCTTTCGGATCGCAAACCTTCCTTGTTCGCTCCTATCCGGAGTGGATGCCTAGCGGCGAGGAGAAAGCGATCATCGAGGAAATGGCTGAGCTGCTTATGGCGGAGAGAAAGTCGATCGATATTGCAAAGCTTCGCGAGAAGGCGGCAATTATGTGTTCCTGTAAGGCATCGATCAAAGCCAATGACCGGATGAACCGCGAAGAAGGCGATGCCCTACTCAGTCGTCTTGGCGCATGTGAGCAGCCTTATACTTGTCCGCACGGGCGACCCATTATCGTACATCTGTCTACCTATCAGCTGGAAAAAATGTTCAAACGGGTGATGTCATGATTGTCACGACAGCGCCTAAGCCATCTGATCGAGCTGCAGCGCAGGCACAGCGGCTTGCGTTAGAGTTATCGGCGAAGTATATGCTTCGCCGCAATCTAACGGTTCGCAAGCTGGCCCGGATGAGCAGCGATGGTAGGCTCATCGTTGTAACGGAGAATGAAGTGCGCTATTATGAGGGGCAAAGCGACTTACCGCTGTACTTCCACCCTAGCATGGCGTTCGTTCGGGTGAAGCGGCTTCGCAAAGGCGAGACTGATCCGCTTATTGAGCTTTCTCGCTGCCAAGAGGGCGATTTCGTTGTCGATTGCACAGCGGGTTTCGCCGCCGATTCCCTCGTCTTCTCATACGCCGCAGGAGAGAGTGGAARCGTAGTCGCAATAGAAAGCGAAGCTGTCCTCTGCGCGATCGTACGGGAAGGCTTAGCCGCTTACCGTACCACATTAGAAGATGTTGATGCGGCGATGCGCCGAATTACGATGATCCGCGAAAATCATTTGGATTATTTGAAGTCTTTGCCGGACCGAAGCGTCGACATTGTTTATTTCGATCCGATGTTCAGACAGCCGATCCACGAGTCCAGTTCGATGGAGCCGCTGCGGATGATTGCCAATATGAATGAGCTGTCAGAGCAGTCGGTTGCCGAAGCGAAGCGTGTTGCGCGCAAGACTGTGCTCATGAAGGAGCATCAAGCGAGTGCGGAATTTGGCAGGCTCGGCTTCGAGCGCCGCCATGTCAATACTTCGAAAATCGCATATGGAGTGATACAGATTGATCAATAACACCAGTGAGAAGGAGAGTAATAACGTAGGTGCAGGCAAGCGGAAGCAGCCTCTGCTCGTATTAATCGGCCCGACCGCAGTTGGCAAAACCCGCACRAGTCTCGATATAGCCAAGGCATGGAATGCCGAGATTATATCTGGCGATTCGATGCAAGTATACCGTGGGATGGATATCGGTACAGCGAAGCTTCCGCTCGAAGAAAGGGAAGGCATCCCTCACCATTTGATTGACATTTGCGAGCCCGATTATGCGTATTCGGTTGCCGACTTTCAGACGGAAGCCATTAAGTGCATAGAGGACATTGCAAGCAGAGGTAAGCTGCCCTTCATCGTTGGCGGCACAGGCTTATACGTGGAGTCGGTCTGTTATCAATATCAGTTCGCCGAGATGGGATCAGATGAGCCATTCCGCCGCGAGATGGAGCTGTTCGCACTGGAGCAAGGTGCCGAGGCGCTTCATGAACGGCTTCGATCGGTCGATCCGCAGACGGCTGATCGGCTCCATCCGAACGATCAGCGGAGAGTCATTCGCGCCCTTGAGGTGTTCCATCTGACCGGACAAACTTTCAGCGAGCAACAAGCCGGGCAAGTAAAAGAGTCCCCGTATGAGCTATGTATCGTTGGGCTTACGCTTGACCGGGCAGAGCTGTACAGCAGAATCGAGCAGCGCGTTGATCTCATGATTGAGCAAGGGCTGGTTGCGGAGGTAGGGTCTCTATTAAATGAGCATCATTTGCCTGCCGGTACGGTATCGATGCAAGGTCTGGGGTACAAGGAAATCGCTGAGTATTTACAGGGTGAATGTACGTTAGAAGCGGCTGTAGAGCGCCTTAAGAGGGACACCAGAAGGTTTGCTAAGCGTCAGCTATCGTGGTTTAGACATATGAAAGACATTCATTGGATCGATATGGGGGAAAATTTTCACAACAATTTGACCTCGATTCATGATATAATAGCAGGAAAGCTTCAAGTCAATCTTGAATATACTTCTAATCAATCTCTTTAAGACGGGGGTAACGTCCAATGAACAAATCAATCAATATTCAAGATACTTTCCTAAACCAACTTCGCAAAGACAGTATACCGGTCACGGTTTTTTTGATGAATGGATTCCAAATTCGGGGCGTTATTAAAGCATTCGATAACTTTACAATCATTATTGACAGCGAAGGCCGTCAACAAATGGTTTATAAGCATGCGATATCGACGTTCACCCCGCAGCGCAACGTATCGCTCATGCAGCAGGATCAAAGCGGCTCTGACGCTTAAGACTCGGCAGTATGTGAAACTTTCTTATTAGGTGTCACGTTTAATTAGATAGYGGCATGCAAGAGCAACCCGCTCGAAGCTGGGTTGCTCTTTTCATTTCGTGGGAAGTATAAAAAACAGAGACAGCATACGGATGGCAGGAGGGGAATCAGCAATGGCTGAACAACCACGAAAAAAAATGGCAACAAAAAAAGGGAAAAAGAAAAAAATATCAGGTCGCAAATTGTTTTTTGGATTATTTTTTACAGTCGTAATCGCAATCGTTTGCGGGATTATTGGGTATTTGTTCATTATTTTGAACGGCGAACGATTGTTGGATGAAAATGGAAGCAAACTTGATTTCGGTGAAGCTTCCATCATTTATGATCAGAACGACAAAGAAATTGCAAGGCTGTACGATCCGGTGCAGACTCGCGACGTAGCGGAATTCTCTGAAATTCCTGAGTTATTGTTTGATGCAATTGTAGCGACGGAGGATCAGCGCTTCTTCGAGCATTCGGGCATCGACTTCTTCGCGATCGGACGGGCCGTTGTGAAGGACGTCATCGCTCGCAGCGCTGTAGAAGGCGGAAGTACGATTACGCAGCAGCTAGCCAAAAACGTGTTCCTGAGCGCGGACAAAACGTTCTTCCGTAAAGCGACGGAAGCATCGATCGCGGTTGCGCTCGAGCAGCAAATGTCCAAACAGGAAATTTTGACGATGTATTTGAACCGAATCTTCTTCGGCGGAAGGATATACGGAGTCAAGCGTGCTTCGGAATATTACTTTGATAAGGATGTTAAAGACTTGGAGCTTTGGGAGGCTGCAACGCTTGCAGCAATGCCTAAGGCGCCTAACAGTTACAATCCGATCAAGCACCCAATTAATTCGAAGGAGCGCAGAGCCGTCGTTCTTAAGCTGATGTACGATCAGAAGTATATTACGCTGGATCAGATGGAGGAAGCTAAGGCCGTAGATTACGTGCCTCCTAAGAAGGTCGAACAAGACCAGCAGGACGTTTATCAGGCTTATGTCGATTACGTTGTTGAAGAAGCGATGGAGAAAACGAAGCTGTCGGAGGAAGAACTTCGGATTGGCGGATATCAAATCTATACGTCTCTTAATCAGCAAGCGCAGAAGTCGGTTGATAAGGCTTTCAACAACGACGACAACTTTGAGCAAAGTCCCGATGAACAGATCTCCCAAGCGGCGATGATCATTATGGATCATCGCGACGGCACGATTCAGGCGATGGCCGGCGGACGCGACTATGTGATTAAGGGAACTAACCGCGTCGTAGCGAAACGGCAAAGCGGTTCGACGATCAAGCCGATCTCGGTATATGGACCAGCCATAGCTACTGGCAAGTATTTCCCGTGGACAGAGCTTAAGAATGACAAGAAATGTTTCGGCAGCAATTATTGTCCGAGAGACAAGTGGGGACCTGTTCCTGTTACGATGAAGCAGGCGATGAAGGACTCCCGCAACCTGGCGGCTGTATGGACACTGAACGAGATCGGCATAAAGCGCGGCATTTCTTATGCGGAGAAGTTCGGGCTGGAAGTGACGGAAGACAATAACAATCTTGCCATTGCGCTTGGAACGATCGAAGCTACACCGCTTCAGATGGCAACCGCATATAGCGTATTTGCAAATGGCGGCAAGTCAGTCGATCCCCATACGATTCGGAAGATCGAAGGCGGCAAACAAGCTTCTTACACGTATAAAGCTCCTGCAGTCAAGCAATTGATTTCGGAACAGGAAGCATGGTATATGACCGAAATGCTGCAAGCCGTTGTTGAAAAAGGCGGCTCCGGGGTGAAAGCGAACTTCGGACGGGCGCTTGCAGGCAAGACCGGAACGACGCAACACGGTATTCCGGCAAGCGAAGGCTATAAGGGCAACGGTATACGCGACGCTTGGTTCGTCGGCTATACACCGGAGTGGACAGCGGCGGTATGGATGGGATACGATAAAACAAATGCGACGCATGTCTTGGAGAAGGGAAGCCCGCAGGCGGCTGCTTTCTTCGCTAAGGTGATGGAACCGGCAATGAAAGGCATGTCCAGCTCCAGCTTCAATCAACCGGGAGGCGTGAAGGACGAGAAGCCGCCGGTGGGCATTCAGAACTTCAACGCGGTTTACTTGCCGGAAGAAGCGAAGGTTTATCTTACTTGGGATCAGCCAGAGGAAGAGGGCATGACGTACAAGGTGTACCGCAAGGAAGCTTCAGAAGCGGAGTTTATCCATTTCGTTGATTCAGTAAATACGAGTGTCGACGATATGAGCGTTTTCCCGGGCATGACGTACGAGTATTACGTGACGTCGTACGATGCCGAATCGGATCAGGAAGGTACGCCATCGGCTAAAGTATCGGTAGCCATTCCTGAAACGGAAATCGAAATTCCTGATATTCCGATGGAGCCAACGCCAAGCGATGATATCGATCCAGGAAATGGAAATAACGGCGGCAACGGTGATGGCAACGGCAACGGTGACGGCGGAACGAACTTACCGGGAGAACCAACACAACAGCCAGGCAATCCGGATGAAGGAACCGGTGAGCCTACCCCTACCCCAGATTCAGGTGACGGCGGTCAGAATGGCGGCCAAGGTAATAGCAATACGCTTGGAAATACAGGGGAGGACGGGAATACGGCAGAAACGGGTGGGTTGTAATGAGGTTAGGAATGAAAGCCAGCTTTGCCGGTTTGATTGTTTTGCTCGCCGCAGCTCTGACATTGTCAGGCTGCGGCGGGAAATCGAACGGCAAGGATGGCGACCATGCACAGAAGACGATGAGCTGGGACAAGATGCCTGAGATGTCCATTGATCTCAATAAAGAGTACTCAGCTACATTCGTAACAAGCAAAGGCGAGTTCACTGTTAAGCTTTTCGCCAACGAAGCTCCAATAACGGTTAATAATTTTATTTTTTTAGCCAAAGAACAGTTCTACGACGGACTTAGCTTTCATCGCATTATTGAATCCTACATGATCTTGGCAGGCGATCCGAAAGGTGACGGAACGGGAACGCCGGGTTACACCATTCCCGATGAGCTGGACACGGATTTAAATTACGAGCCTGGTGTGCTTGCAATGATGAATGCAAGCGCTCCTAACACCGGAGGCAGTCAATTTTTTATTTGCACGGGCGATGACGCCGCTAACTTGAACAAAGCACCGAACTATTCGATCTTTGGCAAGGTTGAGAGCGGGATGGATATTGTACAAGCCATTGCGAAGGCGCCTGTCAAGGATAACAAACCGGTGGAAACGATACTCATCGAATCGATCACCATTCAAGAATCATAGCAGTTTGCGGAATCGTCGTCCTTTGTGGACGGCGATTTTCGTTTTTTAAATTGAAAGCTTGGTTTATTTTCATAGTCTGCTGGAGAAGAGCGTTAAGATATGGTAATCTTTTTTTATAGTGTAAATTCATTGTTGATGGTCGTATGGTGCGCGCAAGATGGATCATGAGAAAAGAGGAGCATTCGCATTGATTTGCGGGCTTTTCCCAAATGAACGGAAAGGTACGTTCCGCATGAAGAGAAAATTTTCTGACCGGGCCAACTGGAGGCGCATTTTGCGCAAGAGCTATTCATGCCTAGCGCTGGATGGCGATGAGTTCAAGGGCCTTGTAACGTTTTACCGCATACACGAGCTGCGCGAGCCGCTGTGGAAAGAGTATAACGGC
The DNA here is from genome assembly GCF_052115185.1 of Paenibacillus sp. 2TAB19. Lineage (NCBI taxonomy): Bacteria > Bacillati > Bacillota > Bacilli > Caryophanales > Paenibacillaceae > Paenibacillus > Paenibacillus sp. 2TAB19. The sequence goes on from NZ_JBFRGE010000081.1 coordinate 21,372, forward strand.
CGTCGTTATTGCTTAGCGGATCGCGGGTATTTGTGGATGCAGCACTTTCCCAAGGGCGAACATTTCGTCGTAACGACGATGTTCGATGATAAGGGCCGAGTCGTGCAATGGTATATCGACGTATGCAAGACGCAAGGATTGACCGATCAACAAGTACCGTGGTTCGATGACCTCTATTTGGACGTCGTTGTCCTGCCAAGCGGAGAGGTTTTCCTCATGGATGAGGATGAGCTGGAGGACGCACATAAATCCGGCGATGTGAACAACAAGGATGTTGCGCTTGCGCGCAAGACGGCAGGACGCTTGCTGTCGAGCATCCGCAACGGCAGGTTCCGGTATTTCACGCTGAGCCTCAAGCATCGGAAGAGCTTGATGGAGCGTGCCGGAGAGTTAAGTGAATCATGAGGGCAGCTGCACAGAAGAAGAGCAGACCACGCAAACGAACGAACAAGTTTCGGCCGTGGCTGCTCTTGTTTCGTTTGTCCGCGTGGCTGTTAGTCGCTTTGGTTCTATGGTGCGGTTATTTGTTGTGGTTAATAAATAACCACGTTAACGATAACTTAGCAGAAGCAGATGCCGGTATTGTGCTAGGCGCTGCGATGTGGGGAGATGCTCCGAGTCCTGCGCTTCGTGAAAGGCTCGAGTACGCTTACAGTTTGTATGCAGAGGGTAAGGTAGATTTTCTAATATTATCGGGCGGCCATGACGCGAACGGTGCAGTGAAGTCAGAGGCTGAAGGTATGCGGGACTATCTTTTGGCAAAAGGTATAACAAGCGACAAGCTGTTGCTAGAGGACAAGTCGCACAGTACGTATGAAAACTTGCGCAATAGCCAAGCTATTGCAAATGACCATAACTATTCCAGCGTCATCATTATTACGCATGATTATCATGCGGCCAGAGCGGCTTCAATCGCTAAACACTTGAAGTTCGCCGATGCGCAGGTTGCGGGTACGAAGTCTGAAGTGCTGAACCCGGTCTATAACGAATCGCGCGAAGTGCTCGCTTTTACGAAATGGAAGCTCGATTCGATACTGTTGCTGTTCGGATTTATTTCACCTGATCCGATGCTGTAAATCTGCTAATAAGCGCAGCCAAGCTAGAATAAGCTTGTAGTGCGGGCAGACGCTGCCATAAGGCGATGGCCGTTTACCGTTTAAAATATAGCAAAGTATAAGTTTCACTCTTATCCTTATGCCTATATTTCTCCGGAATGAAACGCGCCTCGCCGCCAAAGGACGGCGATAGCCGTTTCACCTTGCACCTGAAAGGATTGGTGATGCGACAGATGAACGGACATGTTGTAACGGGCACGAGCAGCGGATCTACTAGACCGTCTCGCCAAATTAACGTTGTACTTCGAGGGCAGGAGTCTGTTCAAGGAGCGGCAGCAGCGCAAGTCTACGAGCCGGAGCCGCAGCTGGCGGTCAAGCCGCTGCCTAGCGTGGATCACTTTGCCGATATTCAGAAAGAGCTTGAACCAATGGTCGGTATGGATAACGTCAAATCGTTAGTATATGAGATATACGCGCTCCTATATGTGAGCAGAATGCGCTCTGAGGCGGGCTTATTCGGTGGCTCTCATGTGTACCATATGATTTTTAAAGGCAATCCCGGTACCGGCAAGACGACAATCGCCCGCATCGTGGCAAAGCTCCTGCAGAAGATGGGAGTGCTGACGAAAGGCCATTTGATCGAGGTTGAGCGTGCCGACCTGGTAGGCGAATATATCGGCCATACGGCACAGAAGACACGTGATCTCGTACGTAAGGCGATTGGCGGCGTTCTGTTTATCGATGAGGCATATAGTCTTGCGCGAGGCGGGGAGAAGGATTTTGGCAAGGAAGCGATTGATACCTTGGTCAAGGCGATGGAAGACCATCGGAATCAATTCGTCCTTATACTCGCCGGCTATCCGGCTGAGATCGAGAACTTCTTGTTAACGAATCCCGGCTTGCCGTCACGCTTCCCGATCCAGATCGAATTTCCCGACTATACGATCGATCAACTCGTTCAGATAGCCGAAATGATGGCTAAGGATCGGGATTATATGATGCAGCCTCAGTCAATATTCAAGCTCCGCCAGCATCTCATGCAAGAGAAGCTGAATGCCATGTTTTCGTTCAGCAACGCGAGATATGTGCGCAATACGATCGAGAAGGCGATTCGCTATCAGGCGGTGCGGCTTCTTAGTCAATATGCCAACTCTATTCCCGGCAAGCAGGAATTAATGACCATACGTCCAGAGGATCTGAGATGGGAGACGAAAGCGTAAGCGACGATTCCCAAGAGGAGCACGATATGAGCGAAAAAACCTATGATACGAACACCGGCTTGCATGAAAAAGCGATCCTAATTACGCTCGTCACCTCAGAAGGTAAACGATCCGGCGGCGATCCGGAGCATTCCTTGCAGGAGCTCATCCAATTAGCGGAGACAGCTGGCGTAGAAGTACTGACGACGATTAAACAAAATAAAGATAGTGCCGATTCCAGATGGTTTATCGGCAAAGGCAAAGTGCAAGAGGTAAAGGCGGCCGCAGAAGAGCTTGGGGCTACTACCGCCATCTTCGACCAAGAGCTGTCCGGCGCTCAGGTGCGGAATCTCGAAGAGTCGCTTGACCTCAAGATCGTAGACCGTACGCAGCTTATTCTTGATATTTTTGCCGGACGGGCGAAGACCAGAGAAGGCATCATTCAAGTGGAGCTGGCGCAGCTCAGTTATTTGTTGCCTCGGTTGTCCGGCCATGGCCGCAATCTGTCGAGACTAGGCGGAGGCATTGGCACGCGTGGACCGGGTGAATCGAAGCTGGAGATGGACCGCAGGCATATTCGGGGACGAATCGCAGATTTGAAGGCACAGCTGGAGGAAGTCGTGCGCCATCGCAAGCTGCACCGCGAGCGTCGCAAGAAGGCTGGCGTAACGCAAGTAGCCCTCGTCGGTTATACGAACGCAGGCAAGTCGACTTTGTTGCGAGAGCTAACGAATGCGGATGTCTACGTCGAGAATCAGCTGTTCGCAACTCTCGATCCTACATCGCGTATACTTGGTCTGCCGAATGGGCGAGAGGTTATATTGACCGACACGGTAGGTTTTATTCAAAACTTGCCGCATGATCTTGTTGCTGCGTTCCGTGCTACATTGGAGGAGGTCAATGAAGCTGATCTCGTCCTGCATGTAATAGACAGCAACTCGCCTATGCGTGATGAGCAGATTGCTGTCGTTGATCGTATACTAGAGGAGCTGGGCTCTGCTGGCAAGCCGCAGATTAGATTGTATAACAAAAGAGATTTATTTCTTGCAGATAATAACAATATTATTCATGCTCTGCCGCGTACATCCGGCGATAATATTGTAATAAGCGCCTATGAGGCAGATGATCTTGCGCTGCTGCGGCAGGCAATCCAAGATAAGCTGACGGGCGATACGCTAGTCTTCGTATTACCGGCTGAGCGAGGGGATTTGATTGCTCTTGCTTACCGCAGCGGCGAGGTTGTGGATAAGCAGGTTGGGGAAGACAGCTTAAGTCTGACTGTTCAAGTAAGCAGACAGCAATACTCGCTTCACGGACAGCCGCTCAAGGCATATGTGAAGTAACGAAAATTAGGTTGTAAGTGGAAGAGGAGAAGATAGCAGTGGTTCAAGAGCATCAGGATGAACAAAAAGTTTGGAAGCAGCTTGAAGAGCTTGCGGAGGCGGCGGAGCTTAACGCGAATTCCGCCTTTCGCCGAATCGAGCGAATAGCTGAGCAAAATCAGTGGAAAGTTATTCAAGCCTTCCAGCGCCATAAAGTGAGCGATTTTCATTTTAACGGATCGACCGGATATGGTTATAACGATCGCGGCAGGGAAGTGCTTGATCTTGTCTACGCCGATGTGCTAGGCGCTGAAGCGGCGCTGGTACGACCTCACTTTGTATCGGGCACGCATACGATAAGCTGTGCCTTATTCGGAGTGCTTCGGCCTGGCGATGAGTTGCTTTACGTTACAGGCAAGCCTTATGATACGCTGCACAAAGTCATTGGCAAGCCGGGAGACGGCAAGGGCTCGCTGCAGGATTGGGGAGTCATCTATAATGAGGTGGCGCTGCTAGAGGATGGCGGGCTGGATTGGCCGGCGATTGAAGCGGCGATCAAGCCCGAGACGAAAGTAATCGGTATACAGCGCTCGCGCGGATATAGCTGGCGAGCTTCTTTTACGGTGTCCGAAATAGGGGATATCGTTAGCCGAGTAAAAGCGCTTAAGAGCGACCTGCTCGTATTTGTCGATAACTGCTACGGCGAATTTACCGAGCTGCTGGAACCGACCCAAGTCGGCGTTGATCTGATGGCAGGCTCGCTAATCAAAAATCCCGGCGGAGGGCTGGCCGAAACCGGCGGATATATTGCGGGTACGGCAGCAGCCGTAGAAGCTGCTTCTTTCCGGTTAACTGCCCCAGGTATTGGAGGCGAAGTCGGAGCAACGTTAGGCACGCTGCGTCCTATGTATCAAGGTTTATTCCTAGCGCCTCATTTGGTCGGACAAGCTGTGAAGGGCAGTGTTCTGGCGGCAGCCTTATTCGAACAACTAGGCTTCGAGACGAAACCTCGCTGGGACGAACCGCGTACCGATCTGATCCAAGCGGTTCGATTCGGACAAGCCGAGCATTTGATCTCATTCGTTCAGGGTATTCAACAAGCAGCGGCAGTTGACTCGCATGTCGTACCAGAGCCTTGGGATATGCCGGGCTACGAGAATGCCGTCATCATGGCGGCCGGTACATTCATTCAAGGCGGCAGCCTTGAGTTATCCGCAGACGCTCCGATACGTGACCCGTATATTGCCTACATGCAGGGGGGACTTACTTATGCCCATGCCAAATACGGCGTTTTAACCGCATTGAAACAACTTGTTTCGAAAGGATTAATTGTGATTAAACCTTACATAACTTGACACGTTTCGGGTGCAACGTTAAAATGAACATATAAAAGAGCGACTGGAAGGTTGATGCGACATGGCTGATGATATTCGCAGAAATATGGCATTATTTCCGATTGGCATCGTAATGAAGCTTACGGATTTAACGGCCCGCCAAATCCGCTATTACGAGCAGCATGAACTGATCGTGCCTGCAAGAACAGCAGGGAATCAACGATTGTTTTCATTTAATGACGTTGAGAGGCTACTAGAAATTAAATCATTGATCGAGAAGGGCGTTAACATCGCCGGCATTAAGCAAGTCATGAATCCGGTTTCAAAGGAATCGGACGATGCAACAATCGTAAGCGAGCAATCCGAGGTCAAGCGGCGCGAGCTTTCGGACGCGCAGCTTCACCGCATGCTCAAGCAGCAGTTGCTTGAGAAGAGACCGGGCGGTCAAGCGTCATTGATCCAAGGACAACTGACTCGCTTCTTAAACAAGCGATAGTCTTGCTACAATAACAAGCATACTGAAACGCAAACAAAGGAGATGATAGTGTGGGTTACACTAAAGAGGACATCAAAGCAATTGCCAAAGAACAGAATGTACGTTTCATCCGTTTGCAATTTACCGATTTKCTTGGAACGATCAAGAATGTCGAAATTCCGGTAAGCCAGCTTGAGAAAGCGCTCGATAATAAAATGATGTTCGATGGATCTTCCATTGAAGGTTATGTTCGTATTGAGGAATCTGACATGTATCTTTACCCGGATCTGGACACATGGGTTATTTTCCCATGGGTGACACAAGACCGTGTTGCTCGTCTGATTTGTGATATCTATATGCCTGACGGCACGCCGTTCGCAGGCGACCCGCGCGGTATTTTGAAGCGTGCGCTTAAAGAAGCGGAAGAAATGGGCTACACGGCAATGAATGTTGGTCCTGAACCGGAATTTTTCTTATTCAAAACC
>NZ_JBFRGE010000082.1:0-26221 GCF_052115185.1 Paenibacillus sp. 2TAB19
GTTTCGACAGCCATATGGAAGGAAGCGGGCTGGTGGACGATTATATTCCTTGCAGCGCTTGCCGGCATTGATCCGTCGCTATACGAGGCTGCCGAGATGGATGGCGCGGGGCGTCTTAAGCGAATTATCCACATTACGCTGCCTGGCTTGAAGGGGGCAAGCATCGTTGTCTTAATCCTAACGATCGGCAGCATGTTGGGCGGAGGGTTAGTCGGATCGAACTTCGAGCAATCGATGCTGCTTGGCAATACGATTAACAGCGAGAAGTCGCAAATCATTCAAACCTATGCCTTCACGATCGGTCTGGCCCAAGGCAGATTCTCGTTCGCTACGGCAATCGATCTTATGCAATCGGTTATTTCCGTGATCCTGATATTCAGCAGCAACGCTATAGCCAAACGCGTGTCGGGCAACGGATTGTTCTGATTCAATAAGTAACAAGAGAGTGGTGAATTCATCATGCGCAGAAGAAAAACGCTAGAGGATCGGATACTGGACACGATCATTACGATTATTCTCGTCGTTGTTGTCTTYGGAACGCTATATCCGTTTTACTATATTTTGTTGATTACCTTTAATGCCGGCACCGACACTGCGGCCGGAGGCATGTACTTGTGGCCTAGGCAGTTCACATTTGGCAACTATCTCTATTTTCTCGAGGATCCGAAGTGGATCAGCTCCTTCGGCATTTCGTTGCTAAGGACCATCGTGGGCACTGTTCTAGGCGTCTTGTTCACCGGGCTTGTTGCATATGGCCTAGCGAAGAGGGATCTCATTTTCCGCAAGAGCTACTTTACGATTGTTGTAGTAGCAATGAATTTCTCCGGCGGCATTATCGCTTTCTACATCGTGCTGAAGAGCCTTGGGCTCATCAATACATTCGGCGTTTATGTTATCCCGGGTATGCTGAATTTATTTTTCCTATTGATCGCGATCTCTTTCTTTACTGACATTCCCGAGGAGCTGGGTGAGTCGGCAAGAATCGACGGGGCATCGGAGGTGCGGATTTTTGCCAAAATTATTCTTCCTGTCTCGATGCCGCTGCTTGCCACGATGAGTTTGTTCATCGGCTCCGGTCAATGGAATGCTTGGCTGGATTCGGCTTATTTCGTACAGGACGAGGGCCTTCGTACGCTGACCTACCGGATGATGCAGGTCATTAACCAATCCATGGTCCCGTCGGGAGATGCGCAAGCGGCAGCGATGTCGCGTTCCAGCGTYACGCCTTTCTCKRTCCAAGCGACAGCAATGGTCGTATCGATCGTTCCTATTCTYGGTGTYTATCCGTTTTTGCAAAAGTATTTTGTATCCGGCATGATGTTAGGTTCAGTCAAAGGCTGATGTGGTTTTTCGGCTGACTCTTTCATAATGAGACTGGCGGCCTTAAAATAAGACTATTATAGACGGGGGTATGGGAATGAATAAGAGCTATAAACTGGTTATTGTCATGTTCGCAGCATTATTATTGATAGGAGGATCACTATCTGCTTGCAGCAACAGTGGTAATAACGGAACGGCGAACACGAACAATGGTAAAGCGGAAGGAGAAGATTCCGGCAATAACGGGACAGAGGAACCGGTCGAGCTGTCGATGTTCGTCGATGCAACATGGTATCCGTTCCAAGACTGGAAGGGTGAAATACCAGAGGCAATTACGAAAGCGACAGGCGTTAAGCCGAAAATTACGGTAGCTACGGATGACAAACAGCTTGCCCTGATGGTCGCATCAGGAGATTTGCCCGATATCGTTGTTTCCTTCAACTTCAAGCTCATGTCGGACGGCAACATCAGCCTTCCTTATAATGAAATTTTTCCGAAATATGCCCCAAGCGTGAAGTTTGATCCGGTCAAGGAGCTCGTCAATACGGTAAGCGATGGAAATTATTATGCCATTAGAAATGACTTCTCTTCTGAATCAGAGTGGAAAGYRAGTCCATATGCCCATATGATGGTGCCGGGGCTAACGCTTCGCAAAGATATTTTGGAGGGAATCGGCAATCCGACAATTAACACGATAGAAGATTTGGATAAGGCATTTGCTGCCGTAAAAGAGAAATATCCGGACATGACGCCGCTTATTCTTAATCCGAACTGGCAACGTCCTTACTTTGATACGCAATTTGGAGCAGTAGGCGGATTTGCAGATAAAGACGGAAAGATTGAATATTATCTCAGACAAGATGCCACTCGTAAATCGATTCTGTATATGAACAGCTTATACCGCAACGGTTATGTTACATCGGAAAATTTTGCCTATAAGAATGAATCGGAGACAGAGCAAATGATGGTTTCCGGCAAAGGCTTTGCTTACACGTGGACCTATTCTGGCGCGGATCGCCTCAATGCTTCCAGTAAAGACTCAGGCTTAGAATTCATCCAGCTCGCCGAGCCTCTCGGAGCTGATGCCTCGGTTGTTAGTACGGGAACCGGAGGACTTGGCATGTATGTGTCGAAGGATAACAAAAATGTAGAAGCGACTGTGAAGTTTCTTGAATATTTGTATTCGGAAGAGGGCTGGCGTACGGCGGAATGGGGAATTGAAGGGAAAGATTGGACATGGAATGAAGAAGGATATCCTGAGTTTAACTACAATGTCCAAGATCTAGAGACACTAAAACAAAAAGGTGTATACTGGTGGGGAGTACCAACTGAGACGGGAGTTGGCATGGCATTAAGCTCTTATAAGAAAGGTTCGGAAACAACTCGTCAAGGGGAAGCCTATTCCCGAATAACAACCTTTAATCCAGCAATCGGCATGATTAATCCGGATACGGATTCTCCTGAACAGATTATTCGAACCAATATTGATAATATGGTGAAAACGGAGGTTACGAAGGTGTATTTGGCGCCAACGGAAGCCGAAGCTTTGCAAGCGTACGAAGATATGATAGAGAAAGCCGAGAAGATCGGAATGTCGAAGCTGGAGGCTTGGGCGAGCGAGCAATACGGACCTTTAAAGGAAAAGTATGATAGATTGACGAAATAAGAGGCTGCTTATAAGCTCATATGGAAGGTTAGCCCGGAAGGGCGGCTTTCCGTATGAGCTCGCTTGCTTTCAGTTTATCGAGGAGATCTGATTCTATGCGTATTAGCACAAAAATGGTCGTTGGCTATATTTTTCTTATTGTTCTCCCGTTCCTTATTTTTTCGGCGTTTGTCTATAACCAGCTCTATGGGCGATTAATTACGCAGTATCAACTGACCAATCAGCAAAATATCGAACAGCAGGGCGCTAATTTGGAGGCCAGTCTGTCTAAGATCGAATCTTTGTATTCCATCTACCAAAATAATACCGCTTTGCTTGACTTCTTGCGAGGCGATTACGTGTATGACAGGGATCTGATTTACTCGTATTTAAAAGAGATCAGTCYCGCTTTTGCATTCGCGTCTCTTGGCGAGCCGATGGTTGAGCAGCTTGTCGTATACCCGAAAACGCAGAAAAGGCTGTTGTCTTTCCCGGAATTCGCGGACTATTCGGAGATAGGGAGCAAGCTGAGCAGCGAGGAGAAGAGGAAGTTGCTTCCGGCGAAGGGATTGTGGAAGAAATCAATCGACGCCGGGTCGGAACCTTCCTTGGTGTACTATCACAAGCTTTATAGTGAGACATATACAAGCGAACTTGGCATTATTGAAATCAAGGTTAAATCCGCTTTACTAGAGGAGTTTATGAAAGCGCTTAGCGCCATTCATCCGCAAAATACGATTCTGCTGATGGATTGGGAGGGCACTGTCTTCAGCTCGAGTAGGGAAACGGTCATTCGTACCGGGCTGCTTGCGAGGATCAAATCATCCGTGCTGAGCAGAGAGGACAATACGTTCCTTGTTGACGGAGAGAGACTTATGGTTAATTCCGTACAAGTGCCGCGCCTCGGTTTAGCCGTTGTTGAAGTGAATAAACAAGACGCCTTGTTCCAATTTTTATGGACGAAGCTTTGGCTCGCAGGAGCTGGAATTGTCCTGCTTGGTTTGCTTTCGGTATTTTATTACGTTCTATTGTCATCGCTTACAAAGCGTATTTTGCTTCTGTCCCGTCATATGCGTAAAGTTGGCTTGGATGATATTGGAACCCCGTATGCGGGAAAGTTGGGCAAGGATGAGATCGGCTTCCTCATATCCAATTACAACGCCATGATGGGGCGCATCGATGAACTCGTTAATCACGTACAGAAAGTTGAGCTGCTAAAGAAGGATGCGGATTTCAAAATGCTGCAAGCCCAAATTCAGCCTCATTTTTTGTACAACACGCTGGAGACGATGCGAATGCTTGCAAGGTCGAACAAGGATTATACAGTAGCTGAGATGGCATATTCCTTAGGCAATCTCCTTCGCTATAGTTTATCGCAATCAGATGATACGACGCTTCAGGAGGAGCTGGAGCATGTCAGGGCCTATATCGCCATTCATCAGATTCGGATGAGGGATCTTCTGTTCGAGCTTGAAACGGATGAAGAGCTGCTCAAGGTTCGTTGTCCGAGATTTATATTGCAGCCGCTGGTAGAGAATAGCATGATTCACGGACTGTCGAACCTACGGGGGACAAAGATGATAGCTATTCATTTCAAGAGAGCACAAGATGCTATTGAAATCCATGTTACGGATAACGGAGCGGGTATTCCAGAACCGAAGCTTTCGAATTTGCGGCTAAGACTTCATGGCGGTATAGCAGATCTTTCTTTATCGTCAGGAACGGGCATTGGCCTCGGCAATGTAATAGAACGCGTGAAGGCGTTTTTCGGCAAGGAATCGAAGATGCTTGTTACAAGCGGGGATGGACAGGGAACTACGTTTACTCTCATTTTGCAGACGGGGGAGATCAAGCATGTTGAGGCTGATGATCGTGGATGACGAACCCATCATACTTGAGGGCATTCGCGAAATGATCGAGGAAGAAAACACGCCGTTCGGTAAAATCATATTGGCTAACGATGGGATCGACGCATTGGAGAAAATCGACTATTTTCACCCCGATCTTATCATAACGGATATCCATATGCCGGGGATTAATGGTCTTGAGTTTATTAAACAGGCTCAGCAGAAGAAGGTGAAACGGTTCATCATTCTAACCGGACATGATGTATTCGAGTATGCTCGCAAAGCGGTTCAACTGCAGGTCGTGGATTATATGCTCAAGCCCGTCAATCAGCAGGAGCTCGCCGAGCTGCTGAAGCGAATCGCCTTGGCGCTGCTGGAGGAAAAACAGCACAGAACGGAGCCATTATCGTTGAATAGATTATCGGCTCCTACGCAAAACGAGAATATTTCTCTCATGAAGGCCTTTATTGAAACCAATTATATGAAGGATATTTCCTTGCCTGATATAGCCGCAAACCTAAACCTTCATCCAAGCTATGTCGGACAAATGTTCAAAAGAGAAACGGGCGGCACCTTTGTAAAATTTTTGAATCAGGTACGTATTGAGAAAGCGAAGCAACTGCTCGAAGGAACCAAAGATATGCCGCTGGACAAAATCGCCAAATGCGTCGGTTACGATAACAGCCGCACGTTCTATAAAGTTTTTCGGAATACGGTAGGCGTTACTCCCGGAGAGTATAGGAAATCGGGTTGTCATTTCTTTTGAGACCTGTATTGGGTAGCCGTTATTCCATAATATTGTTTGAACGAATGACTGAATTGTTCCAAGGTTGCAAAGCCGATCCTTGCGGCAATGGTACTAATAGACAAGTCGGTTTCTGCAAGAAGCTGGACTGCAGCGCTCATTCGGGATTGCTGTTTCTTATTCTTAAAGGAAACGCCGTATTGCTTTTGTACGGTCCTCTCCGTCTGGCGGGTGCTCAGACCCAGCTTGTCCGCAAGCTGCTTTAGCGTAATGGAAGAGTACTCGTATAAGAAGCAGTTCTCGATGGTAAGCAGTCTGCTGTCATCCAACGTTTTCACCGGAACGTCCACTAGAGAGGAGAGGCGCTCCGTATACTGTCTAACCATTCGGGTAACGATCATTTCTAATATATTCGTTGCCATGTGATGAAAGCCGAGGCGCTTCGATGACAGTTCGTCTGCAAGCATCTGGAACAACGGCATCATATTTTCGTTGTCCGGACCGATCCAGAACGGCGTGTTGACCAGCAATTCCGAGAGGAGATTATCCTTATGCGTGCTGTTTTTATTTGCAGTTAACTGGGAGTCACCAGTGAGAACCTCGAAGAAGATACAGTATTCAGCCATAGGATCGTTCTGATCCGGAATCTGCTCATGCGCGACATCAGGTCCGGTCATAAACAACGTTCCAGGCATTAGGGGATAACGCTCCCCATCCGCGACCAGTATACCTTGACCGCTAGGGATGTAATGAAGCTCATAGCTGCCGTGGCTATGACTGTGCTCGCGCATCGAGCTATGGAAATAGCCGAACTTCACATACAAGACATTGAGTGCAAATCCGCCGAGCGCAAGCTTAATATCCATATTGCCGATGTTAATGGGGGGGAGGTTCATATCTTTGTTCTCCTCTGCCAAAATGCGACAGCTCGAGGATGCCTTTGGTCGTCTCTATCAATAACGTTTTCATGCTTGTATCGATATAATTATATCGAAATGCTAGGAGCTTTGGGAAGCGGGGAAATAAGACGATGACAACTTCGACTGCGTGTTTGTTTGAAAAAGGAAATTACGTTTGCACCTATACGGACGTGCCGGCTTCCAACCCAGGATACGCTTGGCGGGACGGCATGGTTAGCGGCAACGGCGAGAACGGTTATATTACGTCTGGTTCGCCATATTCGGACAGCTTCATTTTCCAGTATATGTGGTTCAACTATCCGTCCAAAGATCCGAGATTCATTCCGGATGAGTTAACGGAGCAGCTTGGCGATGCGAGATGGAACGTCTTTAATCAGAACGACCAATGGAAGATCGAGGATGAGAGAGGCGCGACCCGAATCAGAACGTTCTATTACAGCTATCACCCCGGACATCAGCTCCGGTTAAGCGCGGCAAATAGAGGAAGCGTATCTCGTTATGAGCGATGGACGAATTATGAGACGGCGGAGACGGGCGTGCGTTACACCGATGAGTTCGGCAGGTGGACGAGAACTTCATTCACTTCCAGAGCAGACAATGTTTCGATTACGAAGATCGAGCAATCAGCCACCGGTACCAAAATCAATATGACGATCTCCATCGATGACATTTCGAATATGAGCCGTGCCCGAAACGGCACCTCTGAGGTAACAGCACTTCAGTATAAGAAGCTGGTACATCCGCAGGCTGAATATATTGCACAGATCGCCCATTACCCGTCCTATGAAGGCAGCGAGCTTACGAATGCAGGATATGCGGGGTTAACGCAGGTGCTCGTGGTTAACGGCAAGAAGAGAAGAGTGCTGCTCTCTGAAACAAATGAAACAATGAACGTTGGCAGCGAGCAGAATCCGGCGATTCAAATCATAGATGCCGATGCCGTCTATCTCATTACGCAATCAAATCGAACTTATGAGATGGGCAGTATCGAAGATTTTGCCGGACAGACGGAATACGCTCTCGTAGAGCGGTTGTTCCGGCATACGAACACCGTCGCGCAGAAGTATAGTGATGTTCAAGGCTGTTTTGATTATTACGCTGCCCTTGCTCCCCATACCGAGCAGCATGCTGCTGAATTCAATGCCGTCCGTTTCTCGTTAGCTGGCGATGAGATGGACAAGCAGGCGGATAATCTAGCGTTGATTCATAACCAACAAGCAACGGTATCGAGAATCAATCATGCCTTTATGGAGCAGGTTTACAACCAGGGGCGGTATGCGATGATATGCTGCGGCGGCTCAAGCGCACCTCGCTTGTACGGCATGTGGACGGGCGAATGGAATCCGGGCTGGCGCGGCATCTACACCTTGGACGCAAATGTGAATTTGCAGGTTGCGGCCATGAATACGGGGCATCTGACGCAGGCGCAGCTGGGATATATCGCATTTTTTCTGCGAAATGCGCCGGACTTCGCATACAATGCCCGCATGGCTTACGGCATGCATGATGCGCTTCAGGTATCCGTCAACTCTGACGGCGACCGCGGCATGCATGTGGAATACGACAACGATTATCCGTTTGAGTATTGGAATGCCGGGGCAAGCTGGTGCCTGCTGCCGATCTACGAATACTGGCAATGCTACGGCAATAAGCAAATTCCGATTGTGGATACAATGAGAATCTATGAGTTGCAGCCGCTGCTCAGCGTCCATGACGGGGGGCTTTCCGATAAGGAATTCGCTAATCTATTGCGAAAGGGATATCTGGAATTGGAGGAAGATATTTTGCTTCCTCTCCTGACGAAGCAGGCTAACTTCTGGGAACAGATATGTACGCCGGAATATTTCACGGACAAGAACGGCAATGCTTGTCATCAAAGGGGTAAAGAAACGTTAAATCCAGGCGAGAAGTATATGATTATCCCGACCTATTCGCCGGAAAATAATCCGATTGGCTATAACAGCACGATTACGGCTAATGCTACCATGGACATTTCGGCTGCGCGAGATGGTCTGTTAATGGTCATCACGATGGAGAAAGCCATCAAGCGCGAAGGCTATGAAGCCGCCGTTGCCAAATGGGAAGCGCTCTTAAATCTGTTGCCTGATTATAAATATGATGCGGACGGCGCTTTGCGTGAATGGGCGATGAATGAATATACGGAAAATAATAACCACCGCCATCTGAGCCATCTGTACGTCGCTTGGCCTGCTTATGAAACGCAAAACAATAAAGCTCTCGCTACAGCAGCGAGGATCGCACTTGAGAATAGAGACAAGTACAATACGAAGGACGCGACGGCGGGGCACGGATGGATGCATAAGGCACTAGTTAGCGCGCGGCTCAAACAAGGCGAAGGCGTACTGTCTTCGCTGCTGCCCATGATGACGGATGCCGGTTATTACCCGTCGTTAATGACAGACCATGATACGAATCGCAGAAATCATTGCTATTGCACCGATACGTCATTTGGCGTCGTTGCTTCAATTAACGAGACGTTGCTATTCTCGAATACGGGTGAAATCGAGCTGCTTCCGGCTTTGCCTTCTGATTGGCAATCGGGATCTATGGATGGGCTTATGGCAAGAACGCAAGTAGAGGTGAAGCAGCTGTCTTGGGATCTAAGAACCGGGACATCACAAGTGACGCTGTGCTCAAGCATTAGCGTGAATGCAATCAGATTAAGTTCGGGAATTCCCTGGACGAAAGCCATTGTGAATGGCAGTGAATCAGAAGTGCTCAATGATGAAATGGGCAAACATATTCACGTAACTCTGAGTGCGGATGAAGAAGTGAAGGTCGTATTTATCTAGAGCAATTCATAGTCAAGAAAGCAACCCGGCTGCCTGCACGATCGACTCATGAATGATTCGTGAGGTCATGCATTTCTAAAGAGTTCAAATGACTGCTGTGCAGCCATTTGAGCTCTTTTTTGTCTTCTGTGCATCCACTCAGTCCAGCGATTGAGTAATTATCGAATATAACGGCATGAATCGCAGCCCATTCCCGGGCAAGAAAGTCATTTTTCCGAGTTAAATACAATTTTCGTAATATACATTCAAGGCCCGATTATCCATGCCTCTTGTTCAGGGGTGTGGACTTTTTTGACGTATAGGAAAGTTCTTGAAATCCCCATCCATTCTCTACACGTTACGCTGAAACGACACCGTCCTCTGACAAGTACGCCGAAGGCATTTCTTCTCAATGTGGTATAATGTAGTTAAACGCATTTATAAAGGGGTCTTATTTCTATGACAACCGATCAAATCTCGCAATTCGAAAAGAAAATTATCATCCGCAACATTGAACGCGAAGATTTCGATAAAATCATCGCGTTGCAAAATATTTGTTTTCCGAACATGAGTCCCTGGAAGCTGGATCAATTGGAAAGTCACGTCCGCACGTTTCCCGAAGGCCAAATGTGCGTGGAGCTCGACGGTGATATTATCGGCTCCTGCTCTAGCCTGATCGTGAACTTCGACGATTATTTGGAGCAGCATACGTATTCCGAAATCACGGACAAGGGCTATATTCGCAACCATAACCCCCGGGGCGGGAACCTCTATGGGATGGAAGTCATGGTACACCCGGATTTYCGCCGCATGAAGATCGGCAGAAGGTTATACGAGGCAAGGAAACGGCTGGCGGAGCAGCTTAACCTCAAGAGTATTATCGTAGGGGGACGCATCCCGGGATATCACAACTATTCCGATAAATTGTCGCCGAGAGCTTATGCGGAGGAAGTGTTGCAGCAGAACATCTACGATTCGGTGCTGACTTTCCAGATGATGAACGGATTTACGCTGAAGAGGATCATTACCAATTATTTGTCCGATGACGCCGATTCCGAAAATTTCGCGGCCCTGTTAGAGTGGAATAATATCGAATACAAGCCTAGCATCAACAAGACGCTTTATAAAATGTCTTTTCCCGTCCGAATTTGCGTGGTCCAGTATATGATGAAGAAGATCGATTCTTTCGAGGAATTCGCCACCCAGTGCGAGCATTACGTCGACGTGGCAGCGGATTACAAGTCCGATTTCGCCGTTTTCCCGGAGAACTTCACGATGCAGCTGCTTTCCTTTTTGGATGAGCGGTCTCCAAGCTTGGCCGTCCGGAAGCTCACGACCTATACGACCAACTATGTGGAGTTATTCTCCGAACTCGCGGTCAAATATAACGTAAATATCGTAGGCGGCTCCCACTTCGTCGAGAACAATAACCGGCTATACAACGTCGCTCACTTGTTCCGCCGGGACGGCACAATTGAGCAGCAATACAAGCTGCATATTTCTCCGAACGAGCGGAAGTGGTGGGGCATCAACGGGGGGAGATCACTCGGGGTGTTCGATACGGATTGCGGTAAAATATCGATTCAACTCAGCAGCGATATCGAGTATCCGGAGTTGTCGCGTATCGTCGCTGAGGAGGGAGCGCAGATTATATTCGTTCCTTTCTGCGCTGAAGATAGGCAGACGTTCCTGAGGGTGAAGTACTGTGCGCAGGCCAGGGCGATCGAGAACCAAGTATTCATCGTGACCGCCGGAACGGTAGGGAATCTAACCCATGTGGACAACGTAGACGTTCAGTACGCCCAGTCCGGTATTTATACGCCGGCCGATTTTTCCTTCTCTCGCGACGGCATCGCGGGGGAGTGCAGCGAGAATACGGAGACGGTCATCATGGCCGAGGTAGACATGGAAACGCTGGAAAGGTATCGTAAGTCCAACGATGCATTGTCTTTCAAGGATCGCCGGACGGATATCTATTCTTTACAAATTCGTACTTAAAACATACCAGAGGTGCATATGAAGAAGTTAACGATAGCAACAACGCAATACGGTCTCACCGATATCCGTACCGAAGAAGAGTTCTGGACGGGAATCGATACGAAGGTACGGGATGCTGCCGGGCAGGGCGCCTCCATGATCGTGTTCCCGGAATACTTGACGGCACACTTGCTAAGCTTAGAGCCGTCGATGCTGCACGATGAAGCGTGTTATTTTCTGGACGGGCTGACGGACAGATATATCGAGTTCTTCGGAGAACGAAGCCGAGAATGCAATATTGCCATACTAGCAGGGACGCATATTTGCCGAGAGGAAGAGGGCAAGTACTCGAACAAGGCTTTCCTCTTCTTTCCCGACGGACGGGTGGAGACGCAGTGCAAGGTGCATCTTACGCCGGAGGAGCAGATTCGCTGGCCTCTGGTCGCGGGCGACGAGCTTAACGTATTCGACACGGAGTGGGGCAAGATGGCGATCTTGACCTGTTACGACATCGAGTTTCCGGAGCTGGCGAGGGCAGCCGCGCTTCGCGGCGCGGAACTGCTTCTATGCCCTTCCTATACCGATAGTTCCTTCGGGTACCATCGCGTGCGGCATTGCGCCCAAGCGAGGGCGATCGAAAATCAGTTGTTCGTCGTATTGAGCGGCCTCGTCGGATCCTTGTCCGAGGATCGTCCACAGGTGGACATGGGGTATTGCCAAGCGGGAGTATTCACCCCATGCGATCTGCCGTTCGCCGCGGATGGCATCTTGCAGGTCGGGGAAACGAACGAAAACATGACGGTGTTGGTCGAGCTCGACTTCCACAGGCTCCGAGAGAATCGCGAACGCGGAGCGGTAGCGCCCTTCTACGACCGCCGCCCCGATCTATACGAACACGAACACCAGAAGACGCTGCTGTAAATCAAAAAGCCGTTGTCCCCATGCGAAGGAGGGGCAAACGGCTTTTCAGAAAAGGAAAAATGAAGCTTCGATGAAAAACTCTATTACTGGCCTTGATGATATAGAATTGTTAAAAGCAAAATTGGACATTTTTTAAATGTAATGACTGCGTGGAGGAGGATATCGCATGAATAGAGATTTTGACCATTTCCGATAAGCTTGATACAATAAGACGACGTTATCAACATTTATTCTCGGGGTGGTCGAATCTTGCAAAACAACAACGAACGTCTGGATCTATGGCTGGCTGTATCCCAGATCCATTCCAGCGTCAACGATAAGTTGGAACAAGCGCTGCTCAAGCAATATGATATTTCCTTAAAGGAATTTTGCGTACTTAAATTCGTTTCCAGCTCGCCGTGCAAAGAACTGCGATTGCAGCAGCTCCAAGAGCTGGTGGGGTTAAGCCAAAGCGCGACGTCTCGCCTTGTGGATCGCATGGGAGCGCCCAGTGTTGGAGCACTGGAACGGCATACCTGCGCCGATGATCGACGCGGCATCTATACCCGAATTACGGAGTCGGGCGAACATAAGTACCAACAAGCGCTTGAAACGGTTAATCAGGTTTTGAATGCAGAGCTTAATAGCGATGGCATCTTGACCGAGCTGGAAATTCTTGTTCAAAAACTGTTGAAATAAGAGCAACTTGACAGAATTCTTTTATTTCGGTAATTTATATGCATGCGCATGCTTTYAAAAATAAGATTTAATGGAGGGTAACCATGACTAACACGCAAACGGTGCAATCCCTATTCCGTCCTTTTTCTATAGGGCAGCTATCCTTGACCAACCGAACGGTAATGGCGCCAATGACGCGCCAAAAATCGCCTAACGGCGTTCCCGGGCAGGATGTCGCTGCTTATTATCGTCGCAGGGCAGAGAACGGGGTCGGGCTAATCATAACGGAGGGCACGGTCATTAACCATGCCGATTCGAGCAACCAGAAGGATGTCCCGTTCATCTACGGGGAAGAAGCCTTGAAAGGCTGGGCGAATGTCGTTTCCGAAGTACACGATGCGGGAGGCAAGATCGTTCCTCAAATCTGGCATATGGGCGCTCGCGGCAACGTGAATGAGTACACCGAAGAAGAAATCGGCCGTATCGTGCAGGAATTCGCAAAAGCAGCTGCTGAAGCCAAACGTCTTGGGTTTGACGGCATCGAGCTGCACGGCGCGCACGGTTATTTAATCGATCAATTTTTCTGGGAGAAAACGAACCAGAGGACGGACCGATACGGAAACAGTTTCATCGCGCGTACGACCTTTGCAGCGGAAGTCGTAAAAGCTTGCCGCGAAGCCGTTGGCCCCGATTTCCCGATCATCCTGCGTATCTCGCAATGGAAGGGTTCCGATTACTCGGCTAAGCTCGTAAAAACAGCGGAGGAGTTAAAGCAATTTCTCGAACCTTTGGTGGATGCAGGCGTGGATATATTCCATTGTTCGACGCGGCGCTTCTGGGAACCGGAATTCGAAGGTTCCGAGTTGAATTTCGCGGGTTGGGTGAAGCAGTTGACCGGCAAACCGACCATCACGGTGGGCTCCGTCGGCTTGGAAGGGGACGTGTCGACCTTCTTCACTACAGGAAGCGGCTCGGGGATCGCAAGCTTGGATAGTTTAATACCGAAGCTGGAGAATCAGGAGTTCGATCTAGTCGCCATCGGCCGGGCGCTGCTTTCGGATCCGGCTTGGGTAAGTAAGATTAGGGAAGGCAAGCTGGAGGAACTTATTCCTTTCACGCCTCAATCGCTCCAAACCTTATATTGATTCAAAAAATATTCGTCATATATAACGAGGATGCCGTTCTTTTGAAGGATGGCACCCTCGTTTTTTTGTATACCGCGCGGCCATCCCAAAAAATATCTCAAGGGAAAGGTAAGAACCCAGACAGGATAAGGCCTTGCGATGGGATAGATGACCGAAACCGGCATCTGTCTCATCGCTTCTTTTATTTAAAAAGTAAAAAAAGTTTCAAATTGGGCAGTTCTCATTCTTATTTCGGTCCGCGTTATTTTCTACAATGAACGTGAAGATAACAACTTGATTACGTACACTATTTCGCGTTTGGGAGGATGACTATGAGAACAAACAGAGGAATCAGCATGAGCTTTCGAGAATCGATAGCGGGGTATTTGTTCGTCGCGCCTCTGATGCTGGGACTAATCGTGCTGTCGCTTCTGCCGGTTCTGGGATCGCTGCTGCTCAGCTTTACGGAATGGAATTTCGTGACGGGGATCGGAGGCATAAGGTTCACCGGTCTGGACAATTTCGAGAGATTGTTTCAAGACGACGTCTTTATGAAAAGCCTGTACAACAACCTGATTTTCATTATTACGGTGCCCATCACGATCGTATTGGCGCTTATGCTGGCCATCCTGATCGATAAGCATGTTTACGGAAAAGGCGCATTTAAGGTCGTATATTTTCTTCCCTATATATCGAGCGTCGTGGCGGTCGCCATGGTGTGGCAGGTGCTGTTCCACCCGACCTTCGGGCCCGTCAACAGCTTCCTGATGTCCATTGGGATCGACAACCCGCCGAAGTGGCTCGCCGACATCGACTATGCTTTGCCTTCACTTATGATGATTCAAGTTTGGATTCTGCTTGGCTACAACATTATTATTTTCATCGCCGGCCTTCAGGGCATACCGAAGGATTTGTACGAAGCGGCGGAGATCGACGGAGCCAACGTTTGGACGCAATTTCGGAAAATTACCGTTCCTTGCATTTCGCCGACCACGTTTTTTCTGCTGGTTACCGGCATCATCGGCACATTTAAAATATTCGACCTTATCCAGGTGCTGACGCAAGGCGGTCCCGCGAACTCGACTACGGTTATCGTATACGAGCTGTACGACACGGCCTTCAATCAGTTGAAGACGGGTTATGCGTCCGGGATGGCGCTTATACTCTTCCTCATCTGCCTCGCCGTTACGGGTCTTCAGATGCTGGCGCAGAAGAGATGGGTCAACTACTAACGGCGGGATGTACGGAAGGAGATTAAGAAGATGAAGCAATTGCAATTATCCAAGCTGATCTGGACGTTAATAATGGGGCTGATGGGCATCGTGTCGCTGCTGCCGTTTCTATGGATGCTGTCGGCCTCCTTCAAGAAAGAGGCGGACGTGTTTACGTTTCCGATACAGTGGTTTCCTTCCACATGGAACGTGATCGAGAACTATACGAGCGTGTGGACCGGCGATTTCGTAAGGTATTACGGCAATTCCATTTATATTACGTTGGCGACTACTTTCATTAACGTGCTCGTATGCGCGCTGGCTGCCTACGGCTTCTCCAAGCTGCGTTTCCGCGGCCGCGATGCCATGTTTCTTCTTGTGCTCGCCCTGTACATGGTTCCGCCGCAAGCGTCGCTCGTGCCTCAGTTTCTATTGTTCAACGAGCTGAACCTGATCGACACGCATCTGGGACTTATCCTGATTAACAGCTTCAGCATTATCGGCGCGTTCATGCTTCGCCAGTTTTTCATGAGCGTCAACAACGAGTATCTGGAATCTGCTAAAATCGACGGAGCGGGACACTTCCGCACGTTTATGCAAATCGCGCTGCCGCTCATTCGGCCGGGTCTCGCTACTTATGCGATTTTGCGGTTCATCTGGACATGGAACGATTATCAATATCCGCTAATCTTCCTGAAGTCGAAGGAACTATTTACGATTCAGCTTGGTATCCGGCTGTTCGGCGATCAGTACGGCGATGTCTACTCGCTGATGATGGCGGGCGCGGTATCCGCGATTTTGCCGCTGCTGATTATTTTCGCCATCGGCCAGAAGCAGGTCATCGAAGGCATATCGCTTGGCGGGGTGAAAGGATGACAAAGTCAAAATCGTTTCAACTACGTAAAAAATGAGAACTTCGGAGCATAATCGAACATGATACGATTCTCTCGTAAGCCGTTTCAACTTCGCCTAACGAACAGTTACGAAGCAATATGATGAGGAGGGTTCACATGAAAAAGAGATTAGGCATTACGATGATCGGTTTGGCCATGCTCGCTTCCGCTTGTTCCGGAGGGACAAACGGCGGAGCGCCGTCCGATAAGCCTGCGAACGCAGGCAAGGAGCCGGCTGCGGAGCAAGTCGTGCTGAAGCTCAGCACTTGGCAGACGGACGGAAAAGCGAAGTGGAGCGAAATCATACCTAAATTCGAAGAGAAGTATCCGAATATTAAAGTCGAGCTGGATCTTTTGAACGAGAAAGGAGATTCCGTTGCTTCGATGCAGAAGCTGGACCTGATGGCGGCTTCTAACGATCAGCTCGACATCGTCGAGCTTCCATACACGAATTATACGCAGCGAGCGGATATCGGCATGCTGGAACCGCTTGACGGCTACATCGAGAAGGATGGCTACAAGTACGAGGACGAATATTTAGTCGACACGAAGGTGAACGGAAAAGTGTACGCGCTTCCTTCCTCGATGCAGCGCTGGTTCGTTCTGCTAAACAAAGAGATGCTGGACGAAGCRGGATTGCCGGTTCCAACGGATTGGACATGGACCGAGTTCGCTGAGTATGCCCAGAAGCTGACGAAAGGCGAAGGCGCGACGAAGCGTTATGGCGCATATTTGCACAACTGGCCGGATTATTTCCAGCTTCAGCTTATGAGCAAGCCTACGGACAACACGTTCCTGAAGGCGGACGGCACTTCAAACGCGCTTGATCCGGCGTTCAAGGCGAACCTGGAAATGATGAAGAAGATGATGTACGAAGACAAGAGCGCGAACGCTTACGAAGATATTATTTCGCAGAAACTCGCTTACCGTAACCAATATTTCAACGGGCTTGCCGCCATGCTGCCAATGGGCGACTGGATGGTAGCGGAGTCGGGCGGAACGGACGCCATACCCGCAAACTTCGTGACGGCGTTCGCTCCAATCCCGCGCCTAGATGGCGAAAGCAAGCATTACACGCCGGTTCAACCGACTTATATGGGCGTAGCCGCCAAATCCAAAAACAAAGAAGCCGCTTATACTTTCGTTAGATGGTATACGTCCGAAGGACTGGGCATCGGCGGACGCGTCTTCTCCGGCTGGGCGAAAGCGGATACGGGCAAGCTGATCGATACGATTGTCGGCGCGGCAAAGGATCCGTCCAAAATCGACGTGGAATCGCTCAACTATACGATGGAAACGATGGTTCCGGGAACGGCGCCGGTACCGACGAAATATGCAGATGAAGCCAAAAACTCGGTTATTCCGGAAGCGGAGCTGTACCTGCTCGGCAACCAAGACATTGACGCCACGATTGCAAACATCGACAAGAAAATAACCGAAGTCGTAGGCAATAACAGCGGAAAGTAACATTTGCCGCCTGTCTTGAAGCGGTTTACAATATGGAGGGGCAGGGAGACGTAATCTCCCTGTCCCCATTCCAATTAGAGGCTAAGGACGGGGGAACTCGTTATGAAACGACATCAATCCTTGCGCACGAAGCTGGTCTGGTCGGCATTAATTTGTTTCCTGTTCCCGCTTATCGTCATCTATATTGTAACGAACTACTTCACAAGGGATATTATATTGGAAAAGGTCATCGCTAACGCGAAGGATTCGCTCAAGGTAGCCGAAACCGAAATCAACGGCCTCTTCGAGGATACGCTCACGCTGTCGAACTTCGTACTCATGAACAGCGAGCTGAGACAGATGCTGTCCACGAACCGGGATGCGCTTCAGCCGGAAGAGCAGAGGCGGAGCTACTCGCTTGCTTACAGCCAATTGTCGCGCAGCTTGGACGAGCTGTTCATGCCGAAAAACGATTATGACGTGACCATCCTGGGGACAAAAGATGCGTTCTATACCAATTATTCGCACAGCGATTACGATCCCACAAGGCTCTACGGGGAGGATTGGTTCCCTAATCTTTCGAACCGGGAGATGCTCGCCGCCTATTGGAGGGGAGACATCTCCCGCGTTACGGGCGGCAAGTCTCATACGGTGACGATGGGACGCGCTATTAGAAGCGCCACTTACAGTCCCATCGGTTACATCGTGATCGATATGAACGAAAGACTTATCCGGCCTTACTTGAATGGAGGCGCGGATCAGGAGATGATGCTGATAGATTCCGCCGGACGCGTCATGTCCCATTCGGACCCCGCTAGAATCGGCAAGAAGCTGGATTGGTGGCCGCTAGAGAAAGAAAAGCAGACCGTCGAGACGGACGGCGAAACGTATATTATCGTCCAGCAGACGCTGGAGAGCAACGGTTGGCATGTCGTCAATCTGATTCCGTTGAATCCGGCGATTCAGAAAAATAAACAAGTGCTTTCTATTAGTTTTATCGTGCAGGCGTTGTTTTTTACTTTGTTTTTCCTCCTGCTTACGGTGCGTATCTCCGCCATCCTGAAGCCGATTACAAGCCTTAGCAAGTTCGTGACGAGCATCGGAAGAGGCCAGCTTGGTTCCCGCAACGGGATTAGGACGAACAATGAAGTCGGTCAGCTTGCAAGGACGATCGATTATATGCTCGATCGGATCGAATTCATGATCCAGCAAATAACGGTTGAACAATCGAAGAAGCGGAAGGCGGAGCTGGAAATGCTGCAAGCGCAAATTAATCCGCATTTTATGTTCAATTTGCTCAATTCGATTCGAATGAATATATTGGTGCGCGGGGACAAGGAGAACGCTGAGCTGATCGGTTCGCTTTCCTCCTTGCTGCGGATGACTATTGATCGCGACAACGCTTATATTCCTCTTCGGGAAGAAGTGGCTACCATCGATCATTACATGAAGCTAATGAACTTCCGGCATGCCAATCAGATTCAGCTCGTTACCCGGTTCGACGATGAATGCGGCGAAACGTTGGTGCCTCGTTTCATGATCCAGCCACTGATCGAAAACGCCATTATACACGGCTTTGAGCAACAGCACGGCGAGATTTACATTGCAGCGGGAAGGGTGAACGAGGACGGTAAGAGACTGATTCGCATCAGCGTAACCGACAACGGCGCGGGCATGTCGGAGGAGCAGCTGGAGAAGCTTAGGAAGCAAAGCGAAGAGCGCGAAGACGGCGATGGCGAAGGAGAGGCGCGCGGCTTCTCCGGCATAGGCGTCAAAAACGTGTTCCAGCGGCTTCGGCTTATCTATGGAACCAAATTTAAATCGTGGATTCAAAGCGAACCGGGTATAGGGACTGCAATTACGTTACAATTCCCAATCGAAGTCGAGAGCGCGGGTGAGACCTATGTTGAAAGCCATATTGGTAGATGACGATTTTCCCGTTCTGAGATACTTGGCAGGCGCGGTGCAGTGGCATGATCTCGGCATCCAGCTGGCAGGAAGCTTCTCCAACGGACTCGAGGCATGGGAAGCGGCGGGTGAGGATCCGCCCGACATTATCGTGACCGACATCGGCATGCCGAAGATGAACGGACTGGAGATGCTGAACAAATTCCTATCCGTCAAACCGGACGCGAAAGCGGTCATTCTGTCCTGTCATAATGAGTTCAAGTACGCGCAGCAAGCGATTAAGCTGAACGTAAGCGATTATATATTGAAGGAAAGTCTGGATGTCGCAGATTTGCAGGACATTCTGAAAAGAATGGCCGACGAGCTTGCGGAGAGAAAGCAGCGGTACGCCGATATCGTGCAATACAAGCAGAAGCAAACGATGAACGTGTCCGCGCTGAAGGAAAAATTTCTGAAGGAAACGCTCTTCCAATCCTCTTGGCCGAAAGAAGACTGGATAGCGCGCGCGGCATCGTTCGGCGTCTCCTTAAACGCAAAGTGGCATGTGCCGCTTCTGCTCGTCATCAATCGGATGCCTGAGTTGTCCAAGTCGCGGGAGATGAACGAATACACGATTGCTTTTTCCGTTGAGAACGTGCTGCAGGACGTATTGCCGCCGGAGAAGTGGCCGATCTTTAGGTACAGCAACAATCAGCTTGTCGTCCTGTGCCGCACAGACAACCCGGAAGGGGAGCTGGGACAAATTCATGTGGCCATGCGCGACGGCATCGCGGCCATTATCCGTTATTTGCGGTTCAACGTGACGTGCATAATGGGCAGACCGGCCCGCAACCCGAAGGAGCTGCGTGAAATTTTGCTGCCCATGCTGAAGGAACGGGAACATGCTTTCTATATAAAGGAGACAGGCATTCACCGCTTTGAGGTAAAAGCGTTTGCCAAAGGTGATATTTTCGCCGAATATGCAGAAGTGTTCTCCAGCGTGAACAAGAGCGTCGCGCTCAACCAACAGGAAGAATGAAGCTGCTGGTGGAACAGTGGATGAGGTCTGTCCGCAGACAGTCGTTCCATCCTGGAGACGTGAAGGAGATGGTGCTTCAGCTGCTTATGGATCTCCAGATGAAGGCGAAGGCGACGATGTCGCATGATCTGTTCCTGCCCGGCGAGAAGTTGTACGATTCCGTTCATGGGATCGAGACGCTCGATCATCTTGAGGAGTGGCTGATCCACTTCTTGAAGGAGTTTGCGCGCAAGCTCAGCCTATTCGCCGTCACCTCGAAGCGGCCAGAGGTCATTAAGGCACAGCAATATGTCATTGAGCATGTGACCGAGAAGGTTTCCTTGGAGGATATGGCGGGATATTTGAATTTGAATGCCAGTTATTTCAGCCGGCTGTTCAAAAAAGAAACGAATCAAAATTTTATCGAATACGTCAATATGGTCAAGCTGCAAAAGGCGAAGGAGCTGCTTCAGCAATCCAATAAAGGCGTGGAGGAAATTTCCGATTATTTGGGCTATGCCAACAAAAGTTATTTCATCAAGCTGTTTAAACGGGAGATGGGTATGAGACCCAGCGAGTTCTCGACCTGRAATTGTTAGCCGTTTGCGGTGATTACGCAACGGGAAATCTCGAAGGAGCTGGGCATTTCGCGGAGCTATATGTCACGGATCGAAAAGAGAGCTCTGATGAAGCTGTATCATGAGTTTTATAAGGCGAAGAGGTAATAGAGCGTGCTAGACCTCCCAGGCGCCTCCAGAAAAAACCTTGAGAAATCAAGGTTTTTTTGTTTTTTTTTAGAACGATACCGGCTCGATAGAAACATCAATTACGCTTTTTGCATAGTAGGGCATCAAAAAAATGCGGTAACAACCCGAGAAATAGCTCGCTATTTCTATTTCGAAGTGACAAGTAAAATATGGTATGAAAGCGCTATCGGAAAAGAGGAGGTGCGTTTTGAGCAGTAAACCGAGGCGTGTGGTCAAGTAGTCACTTAAGTACAAGAGGGGAAGGTTGATCGGTTATGAAGGTATTCGGTTATCGGACTTGGAGCAAGAAAGCAATGCCGGTTGTTCTTGCATGTTCGCTCTCGATTGGACTGCTAACAGGAACCATGCCAACAGGAGTCGTCAACGCGGCTGAGGAGGACCTAGTTGCCTTCAAGACGCAAGTGGGCGGCGTTTTTGATGGTATGCCGCTCTTTGACGGAGTGCCCGAGCATTTGGATGCATTTGTAGACGCTTACTTTCAGTACACGGGTTTAGAAGGTCCAGCTGTCTATGCGACTGGATCCCGTAATCATTATACATTGCAGCAGGGAGAGAACGCGGGTCATAAGATTCCGGGGGCACTATCAGCCGCTGATAACGTACAAGGCATATCGACTGATTTTCCGGCATTGGTAGGGATGGGGCAAACCTGGAATAAAGAGCTGCTTGCCGATATCGGACAAGTCATCGGCGCCGAGAAAATCAGCCAGCTGAAAGTTAAGCAAGGCGTTTCGAATATCCATGGCGGAAGCGATTCTTCCGCTTCGGTCGCTTTCACGGTCGTAAGCGATCTAAGAATCAACCCGCTCAGCGGCCGGTTCGACGAAGGGTTCGCGGAGGACGCCTATCTCGCAGGCACGATGATCGACGAAATGGCGGCGGGCCTCAGCGGTACGGATCAGGCTGAAAGCGAGGACGGATTTTGGATGCGGGCTGCCGTAGGCACGAAGCATTACTCCGTATATAATGCGCAATGGTTCAGACAGTCCGCAAGTAACAGCGCGGGAGCAAGAGCCATTTACGAGTATCAAACGCGCGCTCCGCTGCAAGCTTTTGAGAACGGATCGGTAGCGGGAGTTATGACTTCGTTTGGCCGCACCAACGGCGTGCCGAACATTTTCTCGCCCATCCAGCTTCACGCCAACAATTTCTCCAAGTACGGTGTATACAGCTCGCCCGATTTCAACGGAGACGCACTCGTGTTTGGTGCTAACACGATGGGTAACGGCTATGACACGAAGTATGCACAAGATCGGACGCTGGCGAACTTGCTCATGATATTGGCCGAAGCGAATGCGGGGCGACCGTCACCGAACGCAAGCGACGCGCTAGCCGACGTACTCGCGGTCGTAAGCGCTGTCGAGCAAGGGAAATACGACGTCACAGCCGAGGATTTGATCGAAGCGGCTCGTCCGCACGTTAATCAGATGGTACGCATCGGCATTTTCAACGAAACGGACGAGAACGGCATTCCGAAATATTATCCGTTCGCGCAAGACGCCAAGGACGTGCGTACGGAAGCGCCGGCTACTTATGCGCTGCAAGAGCACCAAGACGTGGCGCTGCGGGCGGCACAGGAAAGTATCGTATTGCTTAAAAACGACGGAGCTCTTCCGCTGGCAAAGGAACAGAAAGCTGCTGTATCCGGCCCCTATGCGGATGCAAGGTTCAAGACTGTTTATTCCGTAGGGACAACTCCTAGTATTCCTAACTCCGGTGATTCACCGCTGCTTGCCATTATTAAGCAAAATGGAAGCGACAACGTTAGCTATGATGAAGGCGGCAAATTAATAGCGCTTCAATCCGTCCTGAGCGGTCAGACCGTTACGGCGAGCACATACGGCGGAGAAGCTGGCGCGGGGCTAATCACGACAGAAGATCCGCTGGATGTGGAGAACAATGCACATTTGTTCAGAGTGTACGATTGGGGTCAGGAAGGCGTAAGCTTGCAGTCTCTGCTTAACGGCAAATGGATTACCTCGCCGTCCGCCGCCAATGCGGTCGTTGGAAATACCGACGCAACGCAGCTGAACCTTACGAACAATGACTGGAATTTGGCCGAGATGCTTGGAAGCACGAGCACCATTCCGTCACGGCTTCGAATGGAAGCGAACGGAGACGACACCGTCTCGATCGTGTCCAACGGCTATCGTACCGGATTCAGCGGCGATTTCTCGAACTGGTATTATACGAACGGCCGATTCATCCGAACCGCGGAGGACAACACGCTGAAGACGGCAGCCACGACGCTAACGAACGCAACGGTTGCAGCAAGCCGAGGCGATGATGTGAAATTCGAGCAGACGATCGTTAAGGATGTTGGCGAAGAAGCAGCTGCTAGAGCAGCAACAGACGATTACGCGATTGTATTCGTAGGTGCGATTCCTCGTCACAGCGCCGGTGAGGGCAACGACCGATCTTCCCTCTATATGGGCAATGACGATTATGAGCTCGTCGAGAAGGTTTCCGCGGCGTTCGCGGCAGAGGGCAAGAAAACAATTGTTGTTGTGAAATCCAGCTTCCCGGTGGTTATGGAAGACATTCAGAACAATCCGAACGTGTCCGCGATCGTGTACCAGCCGTATGGGGGACAATACGATTCACAGGCGCTTGCTCAGGTGCTTTATGGCGATTATTCGCCAACAGGCCGTCTGACATCTACATGGTACTCGGATATGTCGGCTTTCCCGTCGATTAACCAATACGCGATACCGGAGGGCAATACGACCCAGACGATCGAAGCCAATACCGACCCTAGATTCACGGTTGATATGACGAATGCCGATCCGATTGAATCCAAATTGACGTATATGTATACCGACGCTCCGGTCACATACAGCTTCGGTTACGGTTTATCTTACAGTGATTTCACGTATAGCGACTTGGCCGTTCCTTCTTCGGTCAGCGGCAGCGAACCGTTCACCGTATCCGTCACCGTAGAAAATACGGGCGCTGTGGACACCTCCGAGGTCGTCCAGCTCTATGCGAACAACAATGATGCTGCGTATGGCGAATATGCGCCTATTAAGCAGCTCGTATCTTATGAGAAAATCGAGCTGGAAGCCGGCGAATCGAAGACGGTCGAGTTGACCGTGAATCCGAAAGATTTTGCCGTATGGGACGTCAATAAAGGCGACTTCCAGGTCGAGAGCGGCACCTATTCATTCATGGCAGGATCTGCATCGGACGATATCCGTCTGGAAGCTTCGGTTGAAGTAGTCGGAACGCCGCTCGCTCAGCTCGATATTTACGAGCCGTTCAACGTCTTCGACCATTCGTTCGCTTCGGACGAAGTCATTTATCATGAGGTATCGAAGGCTCGTACGGCTAGCGGTTTGAAAGAAAAGAAAGTCGTAGGCGAATATTATTCGGTCAGATCCAAGCAGAACGGCTCTTGGACAGCAATCCCTAAAGTGGATTTAACGGGAGCGAAGCGGGTAACTRCCAGCGTGGCGAGTGGTTCGGAAGGCGGATTCATTACGCTTCATGCGGATTCACCGTATAGCGCGCCGATCGCTTTGCTGGAAGTAGGTTACACGGGTCCGACTTCTTACACGATCGAAACTGCGGGTGTAGCCGTGAGCGAGCTGGGTTATACCGATGTTACGGTTGATTTGAGCAATACGGCCATTACGGGGACGCATGATCTTTACGTTGTATTCCGTTCACCGGATCTGCGTATCGACAGCTTATCTTTCCAGACCGATGCTGTCATTAGCGTATCCGGCAAAATATCCGGTTCACAGCGCAACCCATTCCTGAACGTCCAAGCGGACCAGACTCCATTCGGTCTTGATGCGGTCAATACGGATAATTGGAGCTTCGACGGCGGAGATAGCGGCTTGACTCTATCCTCTGTCACGTTGAACGAAGATCAAACGGTAGCGAAGCTTCAACTTGCGGGCACTGCTAAGGCCAAAGCAACGTTGCAAATCTCGGCTCATTCAGAAGCTTTCGCAGGAAGCACCACAGGCAGCAACATCGTTACGGTGACCGTCGGAAGCAACAGCGGATCCGGCACCGTTACGCCGTCTCCTGAACCTGAGCCGGAGCCGGGAACGGAACAACCGGAAGAGCCGGAAGCTGAATCCGTATTGGTAAGCGCATTGACGGAGGCTGAGCTTTCGCTTGTGAATGAGTTGAAAATACCGGGCGTATCAGTGGCAGGAACACCTGTGAAGTTAAGCATCATTTCCAAGAAGGGAATGTACGCTCATGGGAAACTTGCTGATAGCTCTGCCGCATTCACGGTATTGGCTAGATTGAATAATGACGGTACCTTAACTCCAGTACCCACTCGCGTCGTAACGAATGCGGATGGTACGAGAACCATTCAGGCACTCGTGCTTTCGGACGGCATTTACGTCCCGATTAACGTCGAACGCCAGTTCATAGACATACCGGCCGATGCGTGGTACGCCAAAGAAATCCGGCAAGCAAGCAGCTTACTGCTGCTGAACGGCGTGTCGGCTGACCGGATGCAGCCGACATCCTATACAACCTATTATCAAGCGTTGATGGTCGCTCTTAACGTACTCGGAATAACGCCATCCAAAGAAGAGCAAGATACGAAGTGGTTTGATGYCGTCGTGAGAGAAGCTGCTCTTCTCCAACTATCGGCAAACGCAACGCCTTCGGCTGATTTTTCGATTAGTCGGGAACAAACGGCAGACATTCTGACTAAAGCATTAGGTGCCGCCGGTCTCGATGTCACGATGTCGGGGGAAGCGGCGGCTGAGCTTCTTAAACCATTTACAGATGCTTCAGCCATCACGTCAGAATACCGTTTGTCCTTGGCTGTCATGGTCAAATACGGCATCCTGAAAGGAACGGCTTCAGGCAAGCTGCTCCCTTCCGCAGGACTTACTAGAGCAGAGCTGGCTGCAGTGGCGCTTCGTGCGCGTACGGCCATCGACAGCATCCTTTCAATAGAATAGTTGAATTTCTACCCGCTTGGTGGTACCTTTGCACAAGGAGCCGCCAGGCGGGTCTCTTTACCACATTAGAATGTTTAAGTGCTTTACAGCGATAAAGCGTAAAGAAGATCATTC
>NZ_JBFRGE010000083.1:0-24979 GCF_052115185.1 Paenibacillus sp. 2TAB19
CCGTTTCACATCTGCACCGCTTTCTCTAGCCAATATCTCCAAATTATTCCCTAGTTCAAGCCGAATGAAACAATGCTCGATAAAAGGAAACACAAAAAAAGGCGGCGAATGATCGCCACCTTTCCTTATTTGACCGATATAACTTAACCTTTGACCGCGCCGTCCATCAAACCGCCGATCAGTTGCTTTTGAAACAGCAGCACGATGATCAACAGCGGAATAATGCTGATGACCGAACCTGCCATAATAAGCTCGTATGGCGTTCTAGCGCCAGATTCCAGCGTCCGAATCGCAAGCGATATCGTTTGCTCGCTCGGCGAACGAAGAACGATTAACGGCCACAAGAAGTTATTCCATTGATTGACGAAAGTGATAATGCCTAGACTGGCAAGCGCCGGTCTTAAGTTCGGCAGCACGATCGACGTAAATATTCTGAACTCGGAGCAACCGTCGATTCGGGATGCTTCAAGCATTTCCGTATGAATGCCTGAGCTGTACTGACGCATGAAGAAAATACCGAAGGCGCTGGCCACATTTGCTACGATAACGCCCCATGGATTGTCGATCAAGCCGAAGGCGCGATAGATTTCGAACATCGGAATAATCGTCGTCTCCGAAGGCACCATCATGGAAGCGAGTACGATGCCGAACAAAATACCTTGGAATTTGAATGTGTACTTCGCAAATGCATAACCGGCAAGCGTACAGAAAAACAGGGCAAGCGCCGTATGAAGTATGGCAATAAAGAAGCTGTTGTACAGGACGGTATCGAAAGCCCGCTCTTTGAACAGCAAGGTGAAGTTGTTCCATTGCGGATTGGTCGGAATCCACATCGGTGGATTAAGGAAGATATCTCTTCGCTCCTTCAGCGAGGAGCTGATCATCCAGAGCAATGGGAATAATGAAGCAAACGTAATGATGATCAGCATTAAATAAGCAAGCCCTTTGTTGATCAAATCGCGTGGTTTAAGCGATTTCTTGGGCGATGTTGTCGCAGTTATCGTTGCGGAAGACAAGGGAATCCCCTCCAGAAGTCTTAATCGTTATCTCTCGTTACGCGCATTTGAATGAACGTAAATATCATCATCAGGAAGAAGAACATAATGGCAATCGCGGATGCGTATCCGAAATTCAAGTTTGTGAAGCTTTCTTGATAGATGAGCAATACCGGCGTCGTCGTCGAATTAAGCGGGCCGCCTTTGGTCAATACGAGCGGTTCCGTGAACAAGCCAAACGAACCGAGCGTGGATAAAATGACGCAAAATACGAGAATTTTTTTGAGCAGCGGCAGCGTAATGCGAATAAGCACTTGGAAAGGCGTCGCGCCGTCGACGTATGCCGATTCATAAATGTCTTTCGGTATGTTCTGCAGACCAGCCAAAATAAGAATCATGTTATAGCCCATCCAGCGGTAAAACACCATTGCCGCTACCGACACGCGCGCCCATACAGGCGAATCGAGCCACAAAATCGAAGCGTCAATGAGACCCAGTTGCTTCAAAATCACGTTAATAAGGCCGTTGTCGCCATTCAGCATGATCGAGAATACGAACGCCACGGCAACGACTGCCATAATGTTCGGGGTGAACAGCGACATTCGGAAGAAGCCCTTCCCTTTCACCCAACTCGAATTAAGCAAGACCGCTACGAGCGTAGCCAACAGCAGCATGAGCGGTACGTAAATGACCATAATAATCAAACCGTTCGCGATGGTCAGCCAGAACACATCGTCCTGTATGACACGCGAGAAATTGTCCATGCCGACAAATGTCTTCGTTTTGCCACCGTTCCACTCCACCATACTTAAGTAGAAAGAGTACAGAAACGGATAAAACAGAAATACGCCGAACAGGATAAAAAATGGCGATATAAACAAGTAAGGCGCGGATTTCTGCTGCCATCTCCACCATTTGGAAGCCATTGTGCCTCATCCTCCATAAATCAAGGGCCCTCGCCGGGCCCTTGTCATTGATCTGCTATTTACGGCTTGTACGGCTGCGGAGCTCGTCCGCTGTTTTCTTAAGCGTATCGGCTACCGATGCTTTGTTAAGGAAAACTTCCGCGAAAGCGTTCTTCGTCAACTGATTGGCAACTGGGAAATCAACCGTATACGATTGCGGAGCGATCTGCTCGAGCGCTTGCGTATACACTTGTCTTACCGGTTGACCGCCGAAGTATTCTACCGGTTCGGAGAATACCGCATCCTCATAAGTCGTCGTAAGCGATGGCAAGGAACCTGCATCCTTCATCATCGTCACTTGGGATTCTTCTTTGCCAAGCATAAATTCAATGAACTTCCAAGCCTMTTCCRTATGCTTGGAGTTCGCGTTGATCGCGAGGTTCGAACCGCCGTCATTCGCGCTTGCATATTGGTCGTCAGCCGACCATTTCGGCATCGGTGCTACGCCCCATTTGCCAGCGCTGTCTGGATCGATCATATTTTCAAGCAAGCCTTCGTACCATGCAGCGCCTACGATCGTCGCTACTTTGCCGTCCGCGAACGCATTCAACCAGCTTTCGGAGAAAGCTTCGGCGTCGTTCACGATGCCGTCATTTACCATGCCTGCATAGAATTCTGCTGTTTCAATAACTTTAGGATCGTCAAGCGACACGTTGCCGTCCTTATCGAAGTACCATAGACCGCGCTGCCACATCATCGTTTCGAAGAAACGGTTGTTCGAACGCGTCTTCGAATCCTGGAACATGAAGTTGCCTGTTTTCTCCTTGATAATGTTGCCGACTTCCTTGTAATCCTCGAACGTCTTGATGCGGTCAGCAACCGCTTCAGGATCGGATGGCAAACCAGCCGCTTCGAAGATATCTTTACGATAGTACATAACTACAGGACCGCTGTCCCAAGGCATAGCGTACACTTTGCCGTCTTTCGTTGCGTCTTCCCACTTGAACGGAACGATCTTGTCTTTGTATGGCGCGACTTTGTCGCTAAGATCGTACAAAGAATCGATGTTGACCATTTGAGCCAGGTTGCTTGATTCAACCGCGATAATATCAGGCACTTTGTCGCCTGTGTTCGCTGCGATCAAGTATTTTTGATAAAGGTCCGTTTGACCCATGAGTTGATATTCAATTTCGATGTTCGGGTTCTCTGCTTTGAACGCTTCCATGTTAGCGTCAAGACCGATCTTCGCCGCATCCCAAATCCATACGACTAGCTTAACCTTCTCATCTTTGCTTTCTCCGTTTGCGCCATTGTTGTTATTACCGCCCGAAGAGCAAGCGCTCAGCAGCAAAATAACAGCCATAAGCAGAAATAAGGACGATTTCCATCTCTGTTTCATACTTGTGTGTACCCTCCTTTTAATGTTTGCATGAACAGCATATCGGTTATCGTTCGGGCGTAAAACGGAAATCGGTTAGGCCTTCGTCGTTATTTTGTTCGGCGGCAGCGCGCAGGTTGCTATTTGTTTGATTTAGTCGTTAATTTGTTCTCGCGGTACTCTGACGGCGTCATTCCGGTATAACCCTTGAACCACTTGCTGAAATGTTTGTTGTCTTCCATTCCAACTTTCTCGCCGATCAGGTTAATCCGCCAATCCGTCTGTACAAGCAGCTCGGACGCCTTGCGCAGCCGCCTGCGATGAAGAAATTCAAGAAAACTGACACCCAGCTCCTTCTTGAACAATGTGCTGAAGTGGCTTCGGCTAAGCCCGATGCTCTCCGCCAGCTGCGAAGAAACGATCGGCWCATCGAGATGTTCATCTATATAGGCAACCGCCTTCATAATCGGCGTCGATACGGCGTCTGTTCTGAACTCGTATTGCTTCTCCAGCTCTGCCGTCTTCATCGTCCGGCTAATCGCTTCCATGAAATCAGACTGCTTCGTCAGAACATCCGACTTCTTCCAAGTCATAATTGTTTCCGCTGCATTCGAGCATTCAAGCAACAGCAGCTTTAGCCGTTCTGCATCTCGAGCCGGCGTGACGATTATTAGCGGAGCGCCTTCCGCATGAAGGTGTACAATTGGCAGATCCTGACCGTTCAAATCTGAAGCAGACTGCTCGTCCAGCCTATGAACAATGGTTAGCCCTTCCTTGGCGTCAAGTCCGAACAGACTAAACAAAACGACTCCTTCAAGCGAGTGTTTCTCCATGTACTGCCCGATGAACGCGTTAAGCTGCTCGCTATTCCGCCCTTCCGTATACCAGGTTCGATACATGGCATTGGTATCTTCCGTGCTTGGCGCGCTCGACCGATTCCATTCCTCTGTAATCTTCATCAGATAGCGGTCCACCGTTTCGGCGTCCATCGCCGTCTTAAGCAAATAACCTGATGCGCCAAGCTCCATCCCTTGCTGCGCATAAGCGAAGTCCGAGTGGCAGCTGAGAAATAATATTTTGGCTTCGGGGTTCGCTGCTTTAATCTTCGTTGCAAGCTGAATGCCGTCCATCTGCGGCATAACAATGTCGGTGATGACGAGATCAGGTTGAAGTTCTTCATACATCTCCCAAGCAATCTCGCCRTTCGGCGCGTTGCCTACCACTTCCATGTCCCAGCGCTTCCAATCGACTGTATGCATAAGACCGACACGAACGAGCCGCTCGTCATCGGCGATAATGACTTTTCTAATCTTCGTCACGCACATTCTCCCCTTCCTGGTACGGCCATCTGATCTCGATAATAGTGCCCTTCTCCGCATTCGGCAGAATGCGAATGCCGTATTGCTCGCCGAAGTGCAGCTTGATCTTCTGGTCGACGTTATACATCCCGAGTCCGCCTCTTCCTTTGCGCGGAGGGGAAGGCTTGATGACGTCGCTAGGCGATTCAATCCCTTTGCCGTCGTCATAGATGCTAAGCACGATCTGCTGCCGATCGCGGTACACTTCAAGGGCAATCGAACCCGTACCGTCGTCGAACGCGTGATAAAAAATATTTTCGTACAGCGGCTGCAACGTCATGCGAGGAATCCAAACACGTTCCAATCCCGGCTCTATATCCTCGGTATAGGTGAAAGAATCGCCATAACGATAATATTGGATCTTAATATAGTGGCCAATCGTCTCCAGCTCTTCCTCGAGCGGAACGAGCTCATGGCTAATATCGAGATTTTCCGACAACAGA
This sequence comes from Paenibacillus sp. 2TAB19, assembly GCF_052115185.1. Taxonomy (NCBI): domain Bacteria; kingdom Bacillati; phylum Bacillota; class Bacilli; order Caryophanales; family Paenibacillaceae; genus Paenibacillus; species Paenibacillus sp. 2TAB19. The sequence goes on from NZ_JBFRGE010000083.1 coordinate 5,080, forward strand.
GCGGCTAAATGGTAGATCATACGGTCGATATCGCTTCTTCCCGCCATCCTCGCCCGCCATTGGATTGCATTTAATGTATTAATGATGAGATGCGGATTGATCTGATAATGAAGCGCTCTAAGCTCCGCCTCGTTCTTCAGCTTCTCGGTCCGCGTAATGTTGGTAATTAAGGACCGAATTTGCTCCGTCATGAAGTTGAAGCGAGCGCCAAGCCTGGACAGCTCGTCCATGCCCGTCACCTCGACCGCGGCATCAAGCTTGCCTCTGCTGAACTCCAGCATCGACTTGTGGAGCGACACAATTCGACCCGTGAAATTGCCCGACAATACGCGCGCCATTATTAAAGCAGCGATCAAAGACAGAAGTCCGATTAAATATCCGTAATTGCGAATGACTCCGGAAGACTTATTGATCTCGCTTTGCGGCAGCCTGGCCGTTATCGTCCAATCATTTATAGCCAATGTTTCCGTGAATACGTAGTCTTTGCCCGAAAACGCAGGTTTTTCCGCCGATTCGTAGATCAACTGTCCGCTGGCGTCGCTTATTTGTAAATAAGACCTCGTATCCTGCTCGAAGGATTGGAACAGAGTCGTCATTGCCTTCGCATTCACGTCAACGAGAATTCGGCTGCCTACTGGTACGGCCGCGGCTTGCAAATGAAGCGGTACGATTAGACTAATAAGCGGTCCGTTCGGCTGAGGAGAGCTGTAATAACCGCCTGAATGAAAGCCGGTCCATTGCCAAGCCTGCTGAGGCTGAGACCCGTTCCACCAATTTGCTGCGAGCAACGAAGCTGAATTCACATTCCGGCTGCCAAGTATTTCGCCGTCCGGCGTAATGACGAATAGCCCTTCAACGATCGGAGATACGTGAAAGGAAAGAAAATCGATGAAGCTGTTCAGCTCCAAATATTCGTGATAGGACTTCGGATCTGTCATTATTTTTTTGCCGGGAGCGAGCAAATAACCTTGAATGTCTCTCGACAACGCATCCATTTCCTTCAAATGCATATCCGTAACGGTCACAAGCTGCTTCATTGCATACCGATTGTAATCCTGGAGCTGATCGTTTACGATATTGGCCGACTTCGAATAAGAAAGAATACTAAGGGCAAGGAGCGGTATAAGCGCACATATAAAAATAAGAAGCGTCATTTTACGCTGAATGCTGGAGCTCATCAACAAAACGGTTCACCTAAGCCTTTCATCCTGTCAAGTTTCATTGTCAGTACTATCATTATATCGGACAAATCGACTACAGTCGGGTTCATTTGTACGATCCTAATCGTAAATATGTTTGATTCATTGTATCAATCGCGTGAACGCAAAAAAAGGGCGGCTCTCCTGGCCGCCCTCTTCCGATTCATCTTAATTCACTTCAATAATYTGCCACTTCTGATTCGCCCCGCCCCAATAGTCGTATTGGATGACGGCCGAATTATTTGCTGTACCGCTTGCATCCAGCGATTTGCCGCTATTGCGGTTAATAATCCGATATGAATTGTTGCCGACATAGGTGAATGTCCATTGCTGATTGTTCCCGCCCGAATACGTGTATTGAATGACGGTTCCGTTATTGGCAGTAGAAGCGTTGGCTACATCGGCCGCCTTCCCGCTGTTCACATTCACAATCTTGAAGTAATTGCCTGCGGCTTGAATGTTCCACTTCTGGTTGTTGCCGCCCCAGTTGTCGTATATCTGGATTGCTGCGTTGTTAGCGGTTGACTGCCCTGCTACATCAAGCACCCTGCCGCTGCTTACGTTAACGATCTTATATTTCTTGGCGGGATCGAAGATTCCTCCGCCCGTGTTCCCTGCGATAACGCCCGTCGCCGCGTCGATATCTACGCTCGGATACCAATCCATCTGCAGCGTTGTGCTCGTCGGGAAAGTTAGCGGCAGCCATACGTATTGAGAATTATTGACCGCTTCGCCCCAGGCGCCAGCCCATCGATCTCCCATGAACAGATATGACGTCGTTTGACTGCCAACGACCGGAATGACGTAAGTGGATTGAGAACTGTAGGTGACGGAATCGCCGAAGTTAACCGGATTCGTCCATGTCCCTTCGATACTGGATGCGGTAGCGTATTTGGCTTGGTTCGGATTCCAGCCCGTTGCTCCTGAAGTAATTAAGAAATAGGTCGAGCCGCGCTTGAAGATAGCAGGAGCTTCCCGGTAGGCTCCGATCCAAAGTGTATGAACGAGCGCATCTACGCCAAGGAAGTCAGACGTTAATCGGAAAATGTTCATATCCGCGTTCACTCTCGTGGAAGAGATCAAATACGCCGTGCCATTGTCGTTGTATACGGTCATATCTCTCGAATCCTTATCGAGAGGACGGAAGCTGCCGTGATACGTATACGGCCCTTCAATTGAAGACGATGATGCAACAGCAACTCTACCTTCCCCGTAATCCACTCCATTTTCCTTATGCATCCACATGACAAACTTGCCTGTCGAGCTGTTGTATAGCAGCTTAGGTCGCTCAATATTAGCGGTGGCAAGCTCTCCACCCATACTTTTGCTTAGCAAATGGGCGCGGAATTCCCAGTTTTTCAGATCAGTCGAGCGATAAAGGGATACCAGATTTGTTCCATCGCGATTTTCGCCTAGCCAATAATAATAGTTACCATGCTTGAGCATGCCGCCGCCATGCGCGTGTACGACATTTCCGTTTGTGTCTGTAAACTGAACGCCACTCGTCACATTTACGTTTGCCGCTTCTGCAACAGTTGGGAATTGAGACAAGCCTAGCGAACCTGCAAGCAATACCAGCAACAGCATACACAGAAACATTTTGTTACGCGTGTTCAACCGTTCAACCAACATCATCAAATCTCCCTTCATGGTTTGGACTTGTAAAGCGCTTACATTATTGATTATAGGCATGTCTTTTTGATGTGGAAATCGTACAATTCGGACTTTAGTGAACTATTGTTACATTTTTTACCTATTCTCAAAAAATTTCAATGCTAACAGCCAAAAAAAGACTGCGGCCGCAGTCTCTTATTTATGGCTTGAGGTCTCCCATTTCTTCCATCTCTATTAAACGATACAAATACTTGATTCCTCTCATTCGGTTTCGGTTAATTTGGTTTAAAAACTGCAACGATTCCTTCGCGATACGTCTAGCCTGCTCGATATTGTTATGATCAAGCTCTTCAATAACCTTCCTGATCGTATCTAGTGACCATACAGCCGTTCGCAACGTTCCAATTATAAGTATTTGTCTGATCTGCGTCGGTCTGAACACGCGGTATCCATTCTCTTCATTGCGAGAAACCGTTATTAAGCCCATCTTCTCCCAATGACGAATCGCCGATGCCGGCACCGATGTGGCTTTCGAAACTTCGCCAATGGACATCCACTTCCGTCTTCCCCATTGGTCAAGATGATCGAGCTCTTTGGAATCCAATGCTTCGATCGTTTTCTCAGCCATCTGTTTATCGCGCTGCAGAGATGCTTGCGACTCGTTCACAACCCATAACGCTTCATCGGTGTTATTGTTCAGCAGCAGCTTTAATACTTCTACCGTTTTCATCATCCCGAACCCTTCGCCCATTGCGCGGATGCATTCAAAGTAAGCGAAATGAAGCTCCGAATAATTCCGGTATCCGTTGTCGCTCCTCTCTACCGGCGGCAGAACGCCCCATGATTCGTAATGCCTGAGCGCACTTGTACTAATATTCAATTCTTGGCAATGTCGATCGGTCTCATAAAAAGTACGCCTCCTAGATGGGCAAGTTTGCTTACTTCGAAAGAACAAAGGTTCATCTATAACCTTAAATAGCAATAATAAACTTTCAAAGCAAGAATGCATGAGTAGTAAGATCAAATTAAGCTCAACCTTATCACTTGCATTAATATTATAAGATTAAGGTATCAAAGGAACGAAGGAGGAGCAAGTTTAATTTAATCCTAATCTATCTGATGGAGGTACAGCTTTGAACGACTTCATTGAAATACGAGGTGCGCGTGAAAATAACCTCAAGAACGTTACGCTTCAAATTCCAAAGTACAAGCTGGTCGTCCTTACAGGTCCCTCAGGCTCTGGCAAATCAACGCTCGCCATGGATACGCTGCAGCGCGAGTGCCAGCGTCAGTATATGGAGTCCATGGGGATGACCTCGGAATCGCTAGCTAAGCCGAAGGTCGATGCCATTATAGGTCTCTCCCCCTCGATTAGCGTCGGGCAGCATGTGACGAATCGAAACCCGAGATCGACAGTGGGAACCGTAACTGATATTTACACGTATTTGCGCATTATTTATGAGAAGCTTGGGGAACGTTCTTGCGTGCATTGCGGTACAAGATTCATTCCGAGTCCGTCAGCGGATGCGGAAACTTCTACGAACGAAGACGATGAGCCGGCAAGTATGGCCGCTGTTCGATGTCCGCATTGCCATGGAGAGATGGAGCGTTGGACGCGGAGACACTTTTCCTATAATACACCCGACGGCGCTTGCGAAACCTGTGGCGGCCTTGGGCATACGGTGAGCTTAGATCTCGAAGCCGTATTCGATCAGGAGAAAAGCGTTCTCGGAGGCGGCGTATCGATATGGTTCGAGATGTTGGCCAACTACCATACTTCCGTTCTGAAAGCTGCCGCAACGCATTATGGATTACCCTATAATCCAGAGCAGCTCCTAAAAGAATATAGCGAAGCTCAGCGGGATCTGTTGTATTACGGCGTCGAGAGCGATGCGTTCATTCGTCACTTCCCGGATATGAAGCCGCCAAAGACGGTGAACGGAGGCAAGTTCGAAGGCGTTGTAACGGGAATATGGCGCCGCTACAAGGAGAAAGGCGGAGAATCGGGCGAAGGCGCTTTATTTCGGGAACAGCTCTGCGTAGACTGTCATGGGGCTAAGCTCAAGAAAGAGATTCGGGACGTAACCGTAGGCGGCTCCTCCATCTCCGATATCGCAGGCTGGGCACTCCAAGACACCGTGTCGTGGCTGGATGCGCTGATGTGTCAACTCGGACCGGATGATAAGGAGCAGGTCGAATCGATGCTGCATGACTTGACCGTTCGGACCAAACGTATCGTTAACGTCGGACTCGGCTATCTCACACTCAATCGACAGTCGGTAACGCTCTCGGGCGGCGAAGGCCAGCGAATTCGACTGGCGAAGGAACTTAGCGGCAAGTCAAAGCAACACACGCTGTACTTGCTCGACGAACCATCTACCGGCCTGCACCCGCGGGATACGAAGCAACTGCTTCTGCTTCTGGGCAAGCTTGTCGACGCAGGCAACAGCGTAATCGTCGTCGAACATAATCTCGATGTCATCCGTGAATGCGACTGGATTATCGACATCGGTCCAGAGGGAGGACATGAAGGCGGTGAATTAATTGCCCAAGGAACACCGGAAGACGTGGCCCGAGTCGATGCCTCGCATACTGGAAGGTATTTACGGGAAGCGCTGAGGTAATCAGCCTAAATAGACAGATAGGACCTCATACTCCACGCACTTGTGGAATATTGAGGTCCTTATATAAAATCGTACGACCACCTACTTACATATTGACGAACTATCAAGCTCGTCAAGGTTGAGCACGCGTAACATCGAGGTGCATCCGCAGCAACGGTCCACCCGGTGAGTTGGCGACGCCGATGACGACGAACCCCACCGATTCATAAAACGCCTTGGCGTGATTGGCGGACACCTCTATACGCAAACCGCGACGCGCAATATCGGCGATTAATGCACTCGCAACGCCTTGACGCATCCAGTTAGGATCAGTGAACAGATCTTCGAGTTCTAGGAAGTCGTCGACCGGACKCGCCGATACGAAGCCGACGACCCGCCCGTCAATAACTGCAACAAGCGCGAACGGCAGCATCGGTTCGTCCCAGGCGAGCCACTCAGGATGAGCGGCGATTAGGTCGTGGTCGGCTTCGTTTGTCAACGAGGCTCGGCGATACACGTCACGGATCGTATCGACATCGCCCGTGACAGCTTTCCGAAAGATATCGCCATACCATTATCAAACTGATGAATCCACTTTCCTTCTCGTTTGAGGTTTTAAATTCTGTCTCGAATCATTAGGGAGAACTGACTCTCCCCCTCTACATTTACTAATGTTTTCTCCAAGGCTTGAATCTCGATTGATAGGATAAACCGCTTAAGCTCAGCTATATTCATAATGAGCCAACGCTCCTCGTCCAATAGATAAACCGTCCAATATACAACTTACCCTTCTTCCTAAAGCGATAATTCTTTTATAAACCAAGCGTCCRTAGCATTGTGCTCTGAACCATCTAGTGGTCTTTCAAGTTGTTGGAAACCTAATTTCATGTAAAGGAGATTTGCTGCTTCAAGTTTCTTCAATGTTTCTAAGTAACAATGTGTATAGTGTTCCTTCGCGAATTCGAGTGCTACTTTCATAAGCTCCTTCGACAGACCCATACCTTGAGCTTTGGGTGTAATGTATAGCTTTTGCAACTCGCAAATTCCCGACTGCTGCCCAAATGATGCAATTCCCACTCCGCCTAYCACTTCATTTTGTTCATTCACTGCAACCCAATACTTAGCCTTTGATTGTTCTTTGTAATATTGTGCCAGCTTGCTCAATTGAGGGTCAAAATAGGCTGTTCCCGGAATGTTTAGATTAAATGATTCCAATGAGCACTTAATAATTCGCTCTATTGTTTGATTGTCCTTTTCCTCAATTTCACGAATTTGCATTGATTCATTCCCCCAATAACTAATATCTAAATAATCATAATTTAAACTCAAATATTATTCACCAATTCATTCAACCTATTCGAGTAACTGACCCATTTGCTCATCAAAAAGTCAACCAATCGTATGACCGGCTGCCTTGGTGTAGTTATTCAGTAACCTCTCCCGTTAGTTTAATAAATCGTGCATTCCTGGGATCACGGGATTGTATAGAAGTTCTTGCCTTGAGTCGGTGACAAGAACTTCTATACAAAAAACTAAAAAGCCGCAGTTTATGCGACCTCTGTTGTAGAGATGTTCTTGTCATCCGACACTGAACGCCTTACGCCTTTTTATATCTGCTGGCGCCAAAACGTATGCGGCCATAACGTAAGCTTTGATAAGATCATTTATGTCGCCACTTTTGTGTCTTTTGACACACGTCAGCGATGTGTCTCTAGACACCCATTAACACGCCAGTATATTTGTATTATTTGTTTAATGAGGACTTCATTCCTATTCATTCGCGACCGATATAAAGAATATTGATTCATTACCGCGACTATAGTCATGAAATATCAGGAAAGAAGGGTTACTTTATGAGAATAATTCACCGCAAGCCGATCAACGCTACTTTGCTTCAAGCAGGCATTAGGACTCGTTCTTCGAATTTCGCCGCAACGGCAGCCGTAGAGAACAGATCGACGAAGCGCAGAGGAAAATTTACGACCGGCATGATTAATGGAGCGCTTTTGGTTGTGCCATTCTGGCTTTTGATCGCCTGGTTGATTTTTCACAACTAAGCTAACGTTCTCCGATAGCTTAATGTTTTACTGTGATACGGTTAACCGCGTTAGCTATAACTGCAAGTTTCCCTATACTGTCCCGGTGGCAGCCCAGTCCATCTCTTGAATGCACTCTGAAATGCACTAGGATCTGAAAATTGAAGCAAGTAACCGATCTCAGCAACAGTATACTGAGGTCTTTTCAGATAATGAATGGCAAATTCCATTCGAGCTTTGTTGAATAGGTTGTTGTACGTTGTCTTCTCATGGTTCAGATTGGCTTGCAACGTACGTACGCTGATATTAAAATTTCGTGCCGCATCTTTAACGCCCGGAAACGTGGAAGGCATACTGCGGGCAATCCATTTGTACACCTGGTCTGCAAATGTTCGGCCATTCAGCAGTTGATTTCTCGCTTCTTCCGCGTACTCCTTAAACGTGCTTAACAGCTCACGATTCGAAAGAATGATGGGATACTGCATCGTCTCATTTTCAAGACAAATGAGATTGACCTCGCTTTCAAACCTAGGGTTAACGCCGAAAAGGTTGAAATATTCCGATCTATTGTCCGAAGCCTTATGAGTAAATTGCAGCTTCGTAAGCGCGATGTTGCGACAGCTCAGTTTAAGAAGAATCTGATACAAGGAACTAACCATACCTTCTACCGAGTGTCTGGATGGTTGTCTGGCCGAATCACAAACGTTGAACCGGATGGCCGTTTCCCTCTGATCCGTTTCCCACTCCACATCAATTCCACTGCACACAATAACGTTATACCTCTGATAAGCAGCAAGTGCTTCCCCTATCGTATGACAATGCAGCAACACATAACCAAGAATACCGAGGCTGGAAAGTTCGATTGTTTGTCCTAAATGAATACCAAATAGGTTGTCATTCGTAAAAGCCGCTGCGGCTTCCAGCATGCGGTCGAATTCCTCTTCACGGATTCGCACCTCCGCTTGATGCAGGATCTCCTTATCGAACGAAGCAAATTGACAGAATGAATCCAACTCATAACCTTCCCTTATCAAGTAACTTAGAATCGGGTGAATGAGCGTAACAGACAAGCCAGGGCCCAAAAGCTGTTCCTCCTTTCGCAACGGAGCAATATTTTTGCGTTTTGCAACATTTGAAGATGAGGTACTCCCTACTATGATTATTTTATCAAATAGTTAGCCAAGGGAGTGTAAAAATAATGAGCCGTACCGGAATGCGCACAATGGGAATCCTGCTGCTGGTGATGCCTCTTCTTATTTCCGTCTCGTGGAYGGGACTTATGATCACATTCGACTATCCCGATATTTTGAGAGAACCCGTTGAAGTCATCCTGCATAAGTATCGCGAAGGCGGCCTGACATTGAAATTGTACTGGGCCGGAATGGTCGTCTCGAGCTTGCTCATTATACCGATCGTGATGATGTTTTACCGCCTCACAAGCCATACGCAACGAGGCTTAAGCCTCGTTGCAGCCGGCATTGGGCTCTCCAGTGCGATCTTTCATGTGGTTGGCTTCTCAAGATGGTTGTTTACCGTTGATTCTTTAGCCGAGCAGTTCGTCGGTAATGAACAGCTGACATTGGCCCAAAAACAAACTGTCGATATTATTTTTAATACACTCCATCTGTATTTGGGCGTAACTGTCGGAGAAACCCTTGGTTTTGTGACTATGGGCGTGTGGGCAATTCTAATGAGTGTTACTTTATATCAATCGGGCAATATCAAAAACTGGGTGGCAATTCTCACGATTGGATGTGGAATCGGTATTCTAGCAGGTATTTTTGAGTGGGCCGGATTGTCCATCGCCGTTGAGATCAATGCGTATGCCTATCAATTGTGGATTTTGATCATTGCTTGTTTAGGAATTTYATTCATTTTGCGGAGTAGATAGCAACTTTATTCGACTAAACTCAAAAAAAGCCGCGATTTACGCGGCATTTAATGAAATAAAGTTTTTGTTATGCGACACAAATATTAAAACGTATTATATAYATTTTCACACTCTTCCGCAGTCGGTTCATAAAAACAGTGCTTCTTCCATCGTCCTGCGATTGGTTGGTTATACCAAGTTGGCGGACATGGGCCGGGATTTTCGAATGATCCTGGACGGAAGTACCATAGGGAGTATTTGGCTGGCCAATTCCGTTCCCCGTTCACAGTCCGTTGCGCCAGACGGCGTTCCCTGTCTCTTGCGCTTTGATAATACATACCGTGCTGCAATGCTTCGAACGCATGCGGCTGGTTGATCATTTGGGGAATTGTAYGGATATCTTTAAAATCGGAGCAATTCGCTCTTATTCGGTTAATGCCGACATTTCCAACAAGGAGCATGCCCATTTCGCCTTCGGTCTCAGCTTCAGCCCGAAGCAATCTTGCCAACATATCAATATCCTGTTGCCTAGCCTTTACGACTGCCATTGGCTCACCTCTTTAGGTTTCTAGACTCATCATATTGTAGGTGAAGCGGATGTGTTACTCAGGCAAAATGTAAGGCGATAATAAATAACTGTTTCACCGAACAACGGCAGCCGATCATGAGACCGGCTGCCGTAACGTCTTGTTGAGTCAGTATTTAAAGAGATATTTATAATATGCTGGGAATTCTCGTATTATTGAGTATATATCTCTAAACTCAAAGATATTGGCATGAGCTGCATACACTTCTTTAATATCCATCTTTCTAAACGCTAATTTTGTCCTAGATACATGAAAATATTGAGTAATAACCATGACGGAGTCTAATTCTAAATCAYCAATAATCTTGCTGGTATTTTGGGCGGTCATATATGAGTTGTACCCATTATTATCCTCTATAATTTTATCTTCCGGTATCCCTTTATCTACTAAATAAGATTTCATAACTCTTGCCTCGTCGAAACCTTCCTTACCAATACYACCACTTACAATGATAATAGTAAAATAGCCCCCATTATAAAGTTCTACAGACGTGTCTAATCTTGCTATTAACCGATTAGAAGGCTGACCATTAACTTCTACTTTATTTCCTAATACTACAGCTACATCAGCAGGTTTCAATTCATCATTCAACCCATCTATTATTGTGAAAGTAGTATGAATGAGAAACCAGATGAAAAGACTTGCTACTACTATTAAAAATCTTTTAATGAAAACAAAGTTCAATCTCTCACCTGCATTCTCTTATTTTAGCGCATGAAACGTTCCATGCAATCCTCATTGGAGCAATCAACGCTCCCTATGTAATTTTTCGTATAATATCATCAGGCTTTCGGACACAGTTTGATTAGCAGTGTCRATGACGATATGATCTCGGTCCCAAATATCGTACTGATACGTTGCCTTTAAATCTTTAGTCAAAGCTGATGACAACGTGGTCTTCCCCGTGCCGGGTAACCCGCTAAAAATATAAAGCATTAGATTCGACTCCTTACAAAAATCTTTTTCGTGACCTAACTGGTAACCATGCAAAAGATTCCAACAATGTGCCCCTCAAACTAAAATATGTAATTTTCATATCGGTAGCCCCGAATTAACTGTGTTTCAACCTCCTGTCGTAATTTGGGTCCCATACAACTTGAAAGCCCTACTTCAATGTAGTTTGACATCCAATTTATCATAATGCTACTGTATACTTGAGGTGATCGAAATGGCAGAAACAGCCAAAAGTATGTTTGTTAATTTACCAGTTAAAGACMTGAAGAGATCTATGGAGTTTTTCACCACAGTAGGCTTTGAATTCAACCCAAACTTTACTGACGACAATGCAACTTGTATGGTCATCGGAGAAAACATTTACTCCATGTTGTTGGTTGAAGAGTATTTCAAGACCTTTACTAAGAAAGAGATTTCTGATGCATCCAAAACGACCGAAGTCTTAATTGCATTAATGGTCGAGAGCCGCGAAAAAGTGGACAAGTTAGTGAACAGCKCGATTGCGGCAGGCGGCAATATTGCAAATGACACTCAAGATCTCGGCTTCATGTATCAGAGAAGCTTCCTAGACCTAGATGGTCATCAATGGGAAATCGGCTTTATGGATGAAAGTGCGATCCCGCAGGAGTAAGGAATTTTGAGTTTGCTTGTTTCATCGTACGTAGGGATGATGTCTTTGTGGCATCATCTCTTTTAATTTTATCGTCATTCGTATCCCCCAACGACTCTCCATTCACCTCCGCCGTGTTATACTGCCCGTTAGTAGAATAATTAAGACTCTCGAGTTCTTCGAATACCGCCTCTAACTCTTTTAGTACGTCGTCAAGTAGTTCTCTTTGTGGTTCGAATTGTACATCGAACTTGTTGACACTGGAATGGACCGACCACCCCTTTAGACTATTCGTAAATGAATTGTAAATCGTATCTAAGCGATTAGAAAGCGTTAATAACTGCTCTTTATCCATAAGAGGCAATTTAGTTTTAAGACTATTTACGATTCTGTTACATGCTGAATCAAATTCGATAAGAAAATCCGAATAGGTATTATACAATTCCAAATCTGCGTTCCTAATGTCATGAGTCACTTTTGGCATTACATTATAATAGGGTTGTTCAAGTATCCAATATAAATCAGATTGTTCTTCATTAAAGTATGGGAAAACATCGTCATCGTCTGCTATTTCATTGATAAATGCTTTGAAGATCCTCAATTCTTTCTCCCTATCAACAAACTCATTCATAAGGATTGCAGATTCAAGTTCTTTTTGCTTCGACTTCCCATTCAGAAACAAAAACCCATTTATTCCAAGCGAAAGGATAAGAAGAATGATTACACCTTCTCGCATCCACTTCCACCTCCTCTTCATTTACATATATTACATCTAATTCCTCTAACACGTCGACTGCTACGAATATCAAAAAGTCCTGAATGTTAATTGGATAACCATTTGCATCCTCTATTTTAATATCTGACCATCCCTACTCATTCACCAACAGATAATTTGCATATCCCCGCCCAATACGTTACAATCTTTATATCGACAAATTTGCAGGTCTATAAAAAGGAGGTTCACACGCCAATGTGCCCCCGTACCAAAGAACAAAATGAGCTTATCCGCATGCAGCGTAGAGAACAGATCATTGACGCCACCGCACGCGCCTACTTCCGCACCGGCGGCAGCTTTGATATTCGTGACGTTGCCCGCGAGGCCGAGCTCGGTTACGGCACGGTGTACCATTATTACCCCAACCGACATTTATTGATTGAAGATGTGCTGGGCAGCGGCTTCGAGCGATGCGAGCAAGCCCTAGCAGAATGGGCGACAATCCGTGGCGAAACCCCGAATGATAAGCAGCTGTTGAGGTATTGCAAGGCGCTGCTCCGGCTGTGGCAGGCGGACGCCCGCACCTATCTTGTCTACAAAATGGCGGCGGAGCATTATGCAGGCTTGCCTGAGAAGGACCGGCACGCCGCTAAGAGACAATTCATGGAACGGCTATACGTACCGCTCCAATCGATCGCCCAATGCGAAGACGACAGCGTCGACCATATGCTTGCCGTTCTGGTCGGCTGCTGCGGGCTGTACTACTATGCAGGCACTTCCGAGCTGGACGTCGATCGTATCACCCAGCTCGCGATGAAAGCCATTACGAAGGAGTCCTAATACGAACATGGTCATCTTAAAAAGCATGCATGAAATCGAGGCCATCCACAAGGCATGTCAAGTGGTAGCCGAATGCCATCGCACGATCGCCCCGCTCATCCAACCGGGTATCACGACGAACGAGATTGAGCGAATCTTCGAGGACATTATCTTGAAGCACGGGGCCAGGCCATACACGAAGGGTTATAAGGACTATCAATATGCGACCTGCGCCTCCGTCAACGACGTGATCGCGCATGGCTTCCCTAGCGATAAGCCTCTTGAGGAAGGTGATATCGTGACGATCGACACGGTCGCGGAGCTCGACGGCTGGCTCGGCGATTCGGCCTGGACCTATGCGGTCGGGAAGATCTCGCCGACGGCCGAGAAGCTGATGCGCGTCACGAAGGAATGCCTTGACCTAGGCATCGCACAGGCGCAGCCCGGCAATCGGCTCGGCGACGTGACGAGCGCGATTCAGCGGCATGCCGAATCGAACGGTTTCGGCGTCGTACGAGACCTTCTCGCGCATGGCATCGGCCGAGACCTGCACGAGGCGCCGAACTATATGCATGTCGGGAAGCCCGGCAAAGGCCTCCGCATCAAGGAAGGCATGGTATTCACGATCGAGCCCATGATCACCGAAGGCACCTACTACATGACAATCGATGCGGACGACTGGACCGCGCGGACGCTGGACCGCAAGCTCGCCGCCCAATACGAGCATACGATCGCCATCACTTCTGAAGGTCCACGGATCCTGACCGCGCAATAAAATAATTAGAGGTCGACCAACGAGTTGGTCGACTTCTTTTCTGTTGTCATTCAACAGGATTGCCGAACCTTACCAGTACGTGCCACATGAATTTTAATTCTTGGAGTACCTCTTCATAAGTTCCTCTATCGCTCCATAATTCGGGATTACGTTTCAAGTCATTAACAGCAGCTCCAACGATGCGGGTATCAATTCGATTTTTCTTGGCTATTCGTTTAGCCAGTGAAGGCATAGTTGGCCCCCTAAAATCGGATGGTACGTCATCAGCCTCAATAGAAAATCCTTTATGCCAATGAAGTTCAATTGAATATTTCGAGCATAGCTTCTCTAATGTTCTCCCTACGTCAGTTCCTTGAAATGAAGGGTCAACTATCAGTATTTCCACGTCAGTTTCAAGCGATATGTCACCATGGACTTGAGCCTCAATAAAGTGATTAAGATTTCGGCTTGGCATTTGTTTTAAGCGATTAGTAATAGGCAACTCTTGGCATGTTAACAGTCGATCGATCACTTTTCGAGGTGATAGATTTTGTTCCCCAAGGGCATATTCTCGGAAGAATGCGTCTTTAAGAACGGCAGCGATAATGTCATCGAATTCTTCATAGGTGCCTTTTTCTGCAGGATCATCCTGGGAGCCACCGTAAGTATACGAGCTACGATAGGAAACCTGTGGATAAAGAAGGAAATAGCATGACCCAAACCTCGGAGACGGACCATCAGAATGTAACATTAAATCTAAAGCCCCGTATTTTGGCCTCTCCATATTGCTGACTCCCTCCAACTGATAAACTCCTCCAAACAGCCCCATCTCCCAAATGTCTCGAGCACCGCCTGGGAATGCAGACACGCTGCCATTAGAAATCTGCGTTTCAAACTGACTCTTATAGATCCCTTGCTCATGTAATGCTTGTGCCACACTTTTCATGTCTGCAAGTGGACGGTCAGGATGGAAATGTAACGCGACTCTGGCATGTGATCGCAGTTTAGCGACAGCATCCTCAAATATACCTAGAGGGATATTCGACAACTGGAGAATTTCTCGGATAGATGCTTGTGCAGCTTCTCTTCGGCTACTGGCATACTGTTTGATATACTGAATGGCCAGGGCTTGTGAACTCGTAAGGCGACTGTTTTTTGACATGCACATCACCAGCCTTAAAAATCATTTGATATATATTTTGTTGCGCTAATTCTACTTTTCCTGTTGCTTTATTACCTGATCAATTCCCAAAAGAATAAGATTAACTCCGAACTCAAAAGCCCCGTCGGTTCCCATCAGATCGAACAGCCCACTCTTGAACATCCTACGGAATAGTCCCGCATCCGTCTCGCTCATGGAATCCAGAAGGCGCATCATCTCCCCGTCTGTAGGCACTCCCTGCTCCTTAAGAATATCGGAAACATTGCGCTGATGCTGATAATCGTCCAGAACGAAGTAGAAGACATAGTTCACAAGCGTAAGAACCGCTTGTAATTTCTGCTCTTGCTCAAGCGGCGTCGATTCCACACAAAGCAGCATACGGTTGGTGAAGCGGATAATGTCCGGTTCATGGGGCAAAGTCATCATCATGAGCTGCGTGGAGCAGGGATACCGGCTGAGCACACTCCGAACGGTTACCGCAAGACCCGTCATCTGCTCCTTCCAGTCGCCTTCGGAGCGGAACTCCTCCAAGATCATTTTCGATACCTGATTGGCCAGACGGTAGTAAAGATTCTGCTTACTCTTGAAGTACCAATAAAGAGAGGGAGCCTGAATTCCCAGACGGTCGGCCAATCTTCTCAGGCTGAATTTTTCGATGCCATCTTCCCCTAGAAGCTCCCACGAAGCTTCCAAAATCTTATCCTCCGAGATCTGAGGCTGCTGCTTTTTCATCGTCATCCGCCCTTTTATCTAACAGTGTAAGTTTGTACTTTACAGGTTCATAAGATCATGATATCATCTAACACTGTAAGGTTCAATCTAACACCGTTAGACTACGCCGAAATAAATGAAGAAAGTGGTGACCCGCATGGATACAGAAAACTTCCATTACTTTGAAAAAGCACCGGTCGCAAAAGCCGTAGCTCACTTTGCTGTACCGATGATGCTAGGCACGTCAATGAGTGTCATATATTCGATCTTGAATGCCTTTTTCCTTGGCACACTTCACAATACGGCCATGTTAACCGCACTCGCATTAACCTTGCCGTTATTCGCGATCATTATGGCGCTAGGCAACTTGATTGGCATGGGAAGCGGTACATTCATCTCCCGTTTATTAGGAGAGAAAAAATATGATGATCTTAAGCATGTGTCTTCATTCGCCTTTTATAGCAGTTTAGTTCTCGGTCTTATCGTGATGGCCGTCGGCATCCCGTTGATTAATCCCATCGTACATGGCCTGGGGGCAACGCCTGAATCCTTCGGTTTCACGAAGGACTACGTCACGATTATGCTAATAGGTTCACCATTCGTCGTATTATTCTTCACGCTGGAGAATATCGTCCGATCTGAGGGTGCAGCAATTACGTCGATGGTCGGTATGATTCTTAGTGTAGTTGTAAATATTATTCTCGATGCGCTAGTCATTTTTGTCTTCCATTGGGACGTGATCGGCGTTGCATCTGCTACGGTCTTTTCTAATTTGGTTGCGAGTGCGTTTTACGCCTTCCATATCGGATATAAGAGCCARTTCTTAACCGTGTCCGTAAAATGGTTCAAGGCAACCAAGGACATGTTGAGCAATGTATTCAAAATCGGAGTTCCCGTTTTTATTATGAGTATCTTTTTGGGTGCAATGTCGCTTATATTTAACCATTTTCTGGTCGAATATGGAGATCAGTCTGTAGCAGCTTACGGAATTTCATCACGTCTATTGCAATTTCCTGAGTTTATTCTGATGGGCTTATGCGAGGGCGTCGTGCCGCTCATTGCCTTCTCTTTTACAGCGAATAAATTACGGATGAAAAATACGATTGGATTCACGATCAAAGCGATTGTGGTGTTAGCAGCCGTGTTCGGCGTTATCGTCTATCTGATTTCCGATCATTTAATTGGATTATTCACAAATGATCCGCAATTAATTGAAATGGGCAGCTATATTCTACATGTAACGTTCTTATCCTTGTTCATTACAGGAATGACATCGTTGTTTACGGGGATCTTCCAGGCAACAGCGCAAGGAACCGCGGCATTTATTATGTCAGGTATTCAAGGAATTACTCTAATTCCTGTGCTGTATATCGCCAATCAAATGAACGGCTTCCACGGGGTAGTCTGGTCGCTGGTCATTGCGGATGCTGTCGCATTCCTTGTTGGAGCCATCATGCTGTATGTTCTACGAAATAAATTGCAGCCGGATTTGGATAATTTAGTACACTAGAAAAACATGTAACACGCATGAATGCAGGATTAGGGAGATCGGAGATCCCCGATCCTGCCTTTTTTAGGTACATCAACGCGCCAAAATATGCATTGACAGGAATATTCCTTTACAGGTATATTTGACGTGTGAGTAAAAAACATCCCAACTGGAGGGAAATAAAAAATGAATCAGGAAGTTACAGCCTATATTGAAAATTTGCCAAAATGGCAGTCCATTATCAGCTCCACGCTACGCAATCTAGTGCATGAGACAATTCCGGCGGTAGAAGAACGAATTCAATATAAGAAGCCTCATTTTCTGAAAAATGGACATTATGCTGCCGTTATTTCGCCTTCTAAAGATGCGATTGCATTTATGATTATGAATGCTAATGGCATAGAATTCCCAAAAACATTCGATGGGCCTGCCGAACGAAAGTGGATCAAATTACGTGAAGACGATTCTGCGGATCTTTCACTGTTGTCGGAGCTTTTAAAACAAGCTTCAGACACGCTGTAAAAGCCTTAATCGGGACGGAACAAAGAAGCATCTATAGAATTTGCAGAAATCAAGTACAATACTTAGATCTGAGGAGGATTAAAAATGAGCAACCCTAAAGGAATTTTTCTGACACGTGAATTTAACGCTCCGCGCGAGCTGGTGTACAAAGTATGGACCGAACCTGATCACTTCGGCAACTGGTGGGGCCCCCAGGGATTCACCCTTGAAGTCGTTAAGATGGAAGTGCATCCAGGCGGAATGTTTTTCGGATGTCAGAAGTCGCCGGACGGACAGCATGTCATGTGGGGCAAGTTTGTTTACCAAGAAGTTCAGCCGCCTGAGAAGCTGATATGGGTCCAATCTTTCTCTGATGAAAATGGCAATACCATCCGCGCTCCATTTAACCCACAATGGCCTCTTGAAATCTTGAACATCCTGACGCTTGAAGAAGTCGAAGGTAAGACAATCCTGACGCTTCAAGGAGGCCCACTGAATGCTTCAGATGAAGAACAGGCCGCATACGATGCAATGGCACCGATGGCTGCACAAGGTATGGAGGGAACGTTCGAGCAACTGGCCAATTATCTGTCCACACAATTATAAAAAATTAATAACATCCAAACTTCCCGCGTGCCAATAATGGCACGCGTTTGTTTGATGTGCCCTTACTCTAAAAAAAAAAAGGAGCAACTGCCGGATCCCAGACTACTACCGTAGCACCTGATCCAGAGTGTGTTATTCAACTATCGTTCCCCGATATCGTAATAAACGGATTCGATTACTTTTCTAAATTAAATCCATCGATTAAAACGCTAACTTCGTTTAATGTTTTATACTGCTCACTTAAACTCTTGCCTTTAATTTTATTTTGAAAATCCAGTGTTTTAACTACTTGCGAAACATAAGAGATATATTGTTTCAATTTCTGATTCATTTCATCGTTGAATTCATCTGTTACACGATTATCTAAAGAATAGACAACAGGCGACGAAGATTTCGGGTTGTTGAAAATATTTATATTTTCAGGGAAATTCACTTTCTCTCCAACAGAATTATAGTTTTTGGTTACATTAAAGTTATGATAGATGTTCGCATACGCTCCGACTAGCGAATTAACATAATCTACTTTGTCATCTTCATGGTTAAGTGCAGTTTCTAAATCTAGTAGCACTTCATTTTGYTGTATAGCATATTGAAGGATAACTCCTTTTTTCATATCTGTATTTTCTTGATACAACTGATACAAGAAAAATAAGCACGCAATAAAAATAATATTTAAACCAAATGAAATTGAAATTATGAGTTTCCTTTTACTAATCGACATAACGAATGCCCCCTAAATAGTTACCTTCCCACTCCCCRAATCCAAATAAAACGTTCACTGTCATTGCATCTGCTATTTACACCGTTAACAAGCTTATGCGCGCTTTTTTATTGTTATACAACATATGGATTTGGTTTGAATGATCATTCTTTAAAATAGGGCGTAATCCCTCTTAAATATRGGTTCTCCACTAACTTGAAAAATTGTTCTGACGATAAATCCTTTTGACGCTGGAGCCAAAAACGAAATAAAGAAAGGGAAGTTGTCAGGTAAAACTCCATTAAGTAAGGCGTTAAGGTATGGTTTTGCGGAACGTTTAGTTCTAATTGATTCAAAGTGATTTCTTTCTTTAAGCGTTTTAAAAAACGGATACTTCCATAATCACCCAAAAGGGCATTAAGAACCAGGAGATGTTCTCTTTTGTCCAGACAATAAAACGTATCTTGAACCGTATGCATCGATAGCTCTTTATTCGCCAATTCTTTTTTTATGTCATTCAATAAGTCATTTTCAACAGAATCTAACAGTTCGTAAATGTCAGTAAAGTATTGATAAAAGGTGCTGCGGTTAAATCCTGACTTATTCGCAATTTCCTGAACCGAAATTTTCTCAATCGGCTTTTGGCTATATAACTCGCAAAAAACCTCTACAAACTTTTGTCTTGTTTTCTCCGTTATTTGGGGTTGTTTTTTCATGTTTCCCTCCTACTAGCGAATACCAATATCATCCGACAAATAATAAACAACTGATGGTTGATCAAGGAATAATAAAGATTTACAATCACATCATACAACATGTTGTCTGATGATCAAAAGGAAATGTTAATAAGTAGGGGTGGTTTTAATGTCAGCCAAACAAGATAGAATTTTAATTTTTGGTGCAGGTGTCATCGGGAGCATGTACGCAATTAAGTTTATTGAAGCAGGGTTTGACGTTAGCCTGTTTGCAC
>NZ_JBFRGE010000084.1:0-24822 GCF_052115185.1 Paenibacillus sp. 2TAB19
GTCCTGCTTCATACTCCTTCAGAATGGCTAATTTCTCTTCCCCGCAGTACTCATTTATTTGAGACATGAAAAAACTCCCCTTGATAAACAGGTTTTTATTATTTCACCTGTCTACCTAAAGGGGAGCATATCACCGAGGCGGTTGGCCTTATCGTATGAATGAAGCTATCCCTTGAGCGAGCCTGCAAGCGCGCCGGATATGAAGTAGCGCTGCAAAAACACGAACAAAACGATCATCGGCAATGCCGTGGTCACGACACCGGCCAGCAGCACCGGATAATCGGTAATATATTCGCCGCGGAATTGGAGCATCGCAAGCGGAAGCGTCAGCTTATCCTTGCCGTTAAGCAGCAGCATCGGGAACAGGAGATCATTCCATACAATGACGAATAGGAATGCAGCCGTCGCTGCAAGATATGGGGCGCTAAGCGGGAGCGCGATACGCGCAAGCAGCGTCCATTCCCCTGCGCCATCGATCTCGCCGGCCTCCAATATTTCCTTAGGCAGCGTCTTCATGAAGCCCGTCAGCATGAACACCGATAGCGGCAGCAAAACGGATACCGACACGATAACGAGCCCCGTAAGCGAATTGCTCCACCCTAGCTTATGGACGAAAGAGTAGATCGGGATCATATTGACCTGCGACGGCACCATAAGACCGACAGCGAATAAGCCGAATACGACTGCTCCGACTCTTTTTCCCGAGCGCATAATGCCGTACCCGATGAAACCTGCAAGCATCAGCTCCAGCGCTACGGTACTTAACGTAACGGCGATGCTGTTGCGGAAGTATCCCCACATCGGCTGTCCGTCGAACAACGATTTGTAATTATGGAACGACAGCGACTTTGGCAATCCCAGCGGACTTGCATAGAACTGAGGCGTCGTCTTAAGCGACGTGAACAATACGATAAGCAGCGGAGCGATAATCGCGGCCGCGAACAGGAGCAGCAGCAATCTTCCTAACCATTTGAACGCCAAACCATACCACCTGCCTGCCTACTAGTAAGATACACGATCCGTCCGCAGCGCGCGGAACTGAAGAAACGTAATGAGCGAAATCAGAATGAGAAAATATACGGACGCCGTCGACGCCTTGCCGAACGTATAGTTCATGAATGCCGAATTGTAAATATAGGTCGACAATATTTCGGTTGAATACGCCGGGCCGCCGCCGGTCATCGTGAAGACGAGATCAAACGCCTTGAACGATTGAATCGTCGTGTACGATACGACGATCACTGCTGCAGGAGCAAGCAACGGCCAGATGACACGCCAGAACAGCTGCAGCTTCGTCGCTCCGTCAAGCTTCGCGGATTCCACAAGCTCTTCGGGGATTGCCTGCAGGCCGGCAACGAACAGAATAACCATCTGTCCGATATGCGCCCACGCTTGCACCGCAGCGATCGAGAAGATCGCAATGCCTGCGTCGCCGAGCCAGTTCTGCGTCCAGGAGGACAGGCCGACGGCCTCAAGCGCATTGTTGAGCATGCCGAGCGACGGATCGTAGACGAATGTCCAAATAAAACCGACAGACACCGACGACAATATCGTTGGCACAAAATAAAGCGATCGCAGCGCGACGTTCACCTTCGTCTGCTTCGACAGCTGAAGCGCGAGCAGCAGCGAAACGACCGTCTGTAGCACGACGACGGCGGCCATGAACTTGATATTGTTCACGATCGACTTGTGAAAAATAATATCCTTGGCCACGTTGCCGTAATTATYCGCGCCGATAAACTGATAGGACGGCGATAAGCCGTCCCAATCGGTCAAGGAATAATAGAAGCCCGTTACCGTCGGATAAAGGAAGAGCGCCAAATAAAGCGCCACGCCAGGCAAGAAGAACGGTAACAGCTTCAGATTCTTCTTCATGTCCTTACTTGCCTATCTGCTGATCGACGATCGTTTGTGCATCCGCCGCAGCTTTCGCCGGATCCGTTCCCCCAAGCACCGCTTGAATKGAGCTCGTAACCGCTTTTTGAACTTCCGCGTTTTTGATCGTGAAGCGCGGCTGGAAGCGCGTATTCTTCGACGTCCACTCCGCGACTGCTTTTAATTCATCGCTTGTATATTCTACGTCTTTAATCGTTACGTTCTGACCCGTGCCGTTCGCATATTCGCCCGCAATGTCTTGGCGGCTAAGGAACTCGATGAATGTCTTCGCTTCTTCCGGATGCTTCGACTTGCTGTTCACCGCCAGCATGAACGTCGTCGTATGAATGCCTTCGAACACGGCTTGGTCAGCCGGTACCGTAATCGGTGCGAGCAGGCCTTGTTGAAGCTCCGGATTGTTTTTCTTATTGCCTACAAGCTGGTAAGAGCCCGTTGCCAAAATAGCTGCTTTCTCTTGTACGAACAGCGCACCTGCAGCGTCGCCCTTCGTTCCGAGCGCGTCCTTCTGGAAGTAGCCTTTATCGTTCAGCTCCTTGAACTGAGTCAGCGTCTTCACCCACCACTCGTCGGTCAGCTTCGCTTCGCCAGCTTCGAGCTTCTCGAAGATCGCCTCGTCCGGCGCGTTGTTCATGACCATCGGGTTCATGAACTGGCCTGGTCCGATATCCGCGCCCGGGAATGCAATCGGCACGATGCCTTCTTGCTTCAGCTTCTCGGCTGCCGCAAGGAAGCCATCCCAATCCTTCGGCACTTCGATGCCGTATTTCTCAAACAGCTTCACGTTATAGATAGGAATGTTATACACGAGCTGGTAAGGCAGCGCCAGCTGCTTGCCATCCTTCTGTCCGGCTTTAATGAGTGTATCCGTAAAGTTGGCTACGAACGGGGCGCCGCTCAGATCGGTGAATAGCCCCGCCTTCGCGATCGCTTCGAATTGCGCGCCAGGGAACGATGCGAACACATCGCCTACCGAGCCGTCAAGCAGCTTGGCTTGCGCCGTCGATTGATATTGATCGGACGGGAATACTTGCGTCTCTACCTTGATGTTCGTATGCTCGGCTTCAAACTTCTTAATAATCTCGTCGAGCACCGCCGCATCCTCTCCGCGCCAGTGAATGAAGCTGATCGTGACCGGCTTGCCGCCTTCGGCTTCGCCTCCCGGAGCAGCCGCAGTTTCACCCGGTTTATTGCCTGTATTCGTATTATTAGAGCCGCAAGCTGCAAGCAYCGTGCTTAGTACGAGCATAAGCGCCAATAATGCCAATTGCGGTTTCTTAATCTGAATTTGTCTCATATCCATTCCTCCGATAAATTAAGTATGGATGCCTCTAGCGGCCAGCTTCTGCTTCACAAGAGGCAACAATAGCTCGCCCGATATACGGGCTTCTTCCAAATGCGGGTAACCCGACAAAATAAACGACGTTACGCCAGCCTCGACGAATTCGATCAAGCGATCGGATACTTGCTCCGGCGTGCCAACAAATGTGACGGCGCCGCCCCCGCGAATAGCGGACAAGCCCGACCACAGATTCGGTCCAATGACATAATTCTGCTCCTTCGAGCCGCTGAACAGGTCCATCTGACGTTTTTGATTCAGCGCATCCGTCTTCGAGTGCAGCTTTTCCTTCGATTTCAACTGCTCGGGATCGGCTTTGCTAAGAATGTTCCAAGCGGCTGCCCAAGCTTCTTCTTCGGTCTCCCGTACGACTACCTGCGCCCTAATGCCGTAGCGCAGCTTGCGGTCGATGCCCTTCTTCTCCTTGAGCTCAGCCAAGTAGGTCTCCATCTCGGCAATTTGGCCTTCGATCCAATCGAGCGGCTCGGTCCACATCAAGTACACATCGGCCGTCTCGGCGGCTACGCGCTTGCCCGCTTCCGAGCTGCCTCCGAAGTAAAGCGGTGGATGCGGCTGCTGGAGCGGCACCGGCTTGCTTACGCCGCCTTCCACTTCGTAATGCTGGCCGGCGTAATTGAAGCCTTCCGCTCCGGATTCCGGCTGCTGCCATACGCCCTTAACGACTTCAAGAAACTCCTTCGTCCGTTCATACCGCTCATCATGGCTTCCATGAAGCGGATCCCCCGTTGCCTTCAGATCAGCCGGGTAATGACCGGTCACGACATTAATGAGCGCTCTTCCTCCCGACATCCGATCCAGCGTGGAGGCCATCCGCGCAGCCAGTACCGGCGTAATCAGTCCCGGTCTCATCGCGATAAGCGGCTTCAGCTTCTTCGTTGCGGATGCGACCCAAGATCCAACGATCCATCCATCCCAACATTCGCCACCGGCCGGTATTAACGCGAACTCATAACCCGCTTCCTCGGCAGCCTGTGCGACCTCTACGAAATATTGCTGCGACGGCTCTCTCTCCGGCTTAACGCCGATGTATCGTCCATCTCCGTTCGTTGGAATGAACCAGCCGAATTCTACTTGTGCCCCTGTCTGATTACTCATTGCTGTTGTCCCCTTTACGCTTCGTTATCGTGAAGTAAAGAATGGTATCTCATATGAAATAGATTGCAACCACAAACGCTTGCGATGCGATTATCGTTGAACCGCCAGTTGTCCGGAAGATAACCAACAAACCTTATCGGATTAATTTGTTACCTGAATAATATCAATCAAGCTGATGCGGGTCAATGTCAATTTGTATGTTGAATCGTTTGTCATTTTGTGGTTTCATTGATTTTAAATGCAGGTGTAAAAGGAGCGGTTGCCATGTTCGAGCAGATGAGAGAGGATAACCACGAGCTGTTGGAAATTCATTATTTTACGCCATCGTCCTTCGAGAAAGCAGGCGCGGCTTGGCCTATCCGACTCGGCGCGAATATGGCCAAACCGAACTATCATATCGGGCCCCGTATATCGCCCTATTATTATTTAATCGCCGTAATTGAAGGAGAAGGCACCTTCCATCAAGGCGGCCAGACGTATGCGCTGCGTCCGAACGATATTTATTGCTTGTTCCCGCAGGTGACGCATGAATATTAYACCTCCGAGCAGGCGCTGCTGCGCAAGGCGTTCTTCGCCTTCGACGGCAAACATGCGCTTCAACTGCTGGAGCGAATCGGGCTAACGCCATACAGCCCGTATATGCGGGGCGGACTTACAAGCGAAGCGCTCCAAGCCATGGAGGGCTTCTTCGAGCTCGTCACCAATAAAGAACGGCCGCACTCTGATCTCGCTCGGCTATCTGTATTCCATCGTATCTTCGATGTGTTAACCGTTCCATCGAGCGGACCGAAAGCTCATGCAGCATCCTCCGGCACCTGGCTGCAGCAAGCGAGGGATTACATCGAGATTCACTATGCTGACGGCATCTCGATCGAGAGCGTAGCCGATTATATCGGCATTGAGCGTACTCACTTGTCCAAGTCGTTTCATCGCGCTTTCGGCCAATCGCCAATGAAATATGTGCAGCAGCTGCGAATGAACGAGGCGGTGCTGCTGATGAAGCAGACCGACTATAAGCTGTCCGAAATCGCGCTTTCCGTCGGCTATCCCGACTTGTTCTCGTTCTCCAAAGCATTCAAGAAGCAGATGGGAATGGCTCCGGCTATTTATCGAAAAGGGGAACAATAACGTTTGGAAGGAAATAAGCGGACATAACAAATAGCGGCGCAGGAACACCTTACTGCGCCGCTATTTGTTCATTTGTCCTATTCTGCAGACGTTCCGTCAAACACAGTGACCCGTTCAGCAGCCGGGATACGGGGCTGGACGTTCGGTATCATTGCGGGGTAGCCGACATGGAGATTGCCAAGCACCTTCTCGCCTGGACGAATGCCCATCGCTTCGCGGAAGACCGCTTCAAGCAGCCACGGATACGTCTCCCAGACGAGACCGATGCCACGCTCCCACGCAAGCAAGCTGAAGTTGTGGATCACGCAGCTCGTCGAGGCGTAGTCCTCTTCCCGCACGATCAAATTCGTGCTCTCTTCCATGACGACCGTAATAATCATCGGAATGGACATGATTTTATCATAAAACTTCTGCCCCGTAGCCTCGCGCTTCGACGCATCGGGCTCACGGATTTCCTTCATGCGGCGGACCGCCTCGGCCATACGGCGCTTGCCTTCGCCGGTGCTGATAATAAACCGCCAAGGCTGCGTCATATGGTAATTCGGCACCCATACTGCCGTATCCAGCAGCTCCATTGCCAGCTCGACCGGCACGTCCTTCGGCTCAAACCGGTGCACCGAGCGCCTCTCCTTAATGAGCTGCGTTAACTCCATACGTAGCACCCTCTTTCTGCATAATAAATCGAAGCAAGCCGCTTATAAGCGGATGTATGACCGACACATGCCCCTCGTTCTCGAACTTGCGGTATGCCAACCTGAGCAACCCTTGCTCCTCATACGGCTGCAGCAGCAGATGCAGCTGTTCGGCTTCTTCGACCATTGACGGCTTCTCTTCCGAGCCGATTCCAATGTAAAGCGCGATCGGTGCACGCTTCGGCAAGCGAGCAAGCGCGATCGGCAGTCGATCGAGCAGCGTAGAGCCGTTCCACCAGATGGACGGGCTGCCAGCAATATACGCTGAGAACGCCTCCGGCCTCTCGGTCAGCACATACAGCGCGAACCATCCTCCCAAGGAATGGCCGAAGAGCGACTGCCGCTCGCGATCAATGTGGAAGCGCCGTTCGACGGCCGGCTTCAGCTCCTCCTCGATAAAGGCGAGAAACTCGCTCGCGCCGCCCGTCTCCGGCCAAGCCGAGCCATCCGGCCGTGCAGGCAGCTTCGATGAATCGCCCTTCTCCGTATAATCGAAGAAGCGCCGATCCGACACAATCGGTTGATCGGAGGGATATCCGATGGCGACAACGACGCATGGTTCGAAGCCGCGCGGCGGACGGCCCTGCAGACGAACGGCTTCAGCGAGCGACCCGAAAGAAGCATTGCCGTCCAGCGTATACAGCACCGGATACCCTTGCTCGGGTGGCGGCGCCGAAGGCACATAGACGAATATCCGATACTCCCGTCCCGTACGCCTCGCGTGCATACTCCACTGGCGCGTACCCGATATCGTGTAGGCAAGCTCCTTGACAGCGCGGTCAGATGCTCCGGCCTCTCCTTCTGCGAATAGGAAAGCGAGTGCTTCGGGGAAGTGGGTCGCCATGCAATACAAATCATGCGTTCCGCCTTCCGTAAGCTCAAACCGGATACGTCTCGCATCGCCATCCTTCGCGAGCCAAGCTGCATGCGCCCGCTTCGTATACGGCACCATGTTCTGCTGTGCATTTTTCTTATAGATCCCTTCGCAATCGCCGACGGACATATAGATCCGAATATGCTCGGCTAGAGCTGGCTGCTCCAGCACGTAATCCAACACGCCTTTATACCAAAATGAAGTCGACAGCAAGCCCAGTCTGCCGAACGTATCTGGTCGCCAATACCCTGCAAACATCGAGATGAGACCGCCGAAGGAGCCGCCGATGATCGCCGTATTCGCGGCGTCCGGCAGCGTTCGATAATTTGTATCGATATATAGCTTGACGATGTCTGCAAGCTCATCGACATAAGCGCGCCCATGGCCGCCGAAATCAGGATAGCTTTCCAGCAGTGAAACCGCGGGCCATGGCGTATAATCGTTATTTCGGTCAGGGGATTCGACGCCGACGAGAATAAGCTCCGGCAGCCTCCCCTGCCGGAATAGAAGCTCAAGCTGATTCAAGCAGGCTTCGAATAGCTCGCCTCCGTCTTGTACATAAGCTACGGGATACCGCGCCTCCGGCGACGTTCCGTAAGAGCTCGGCAGGTAGAGAAGAAGTCCGCGCCCCTGGACCGACAGTTTCTGATATCTGTTCATCGTAAGTTAACTCCCTTCCTTCCGGCTGAATCGTTATGCTTGTCTCGATCGCATTAGCAAGTAGACAAAATAAGGCACGCCAATAATCGAGATGACAATACCCGCCGCGAGCTCCGCCGGAGCGAACAACGTCTTGCCGATGAAATCGGCGGTTATCACCATCGCCGCCCCTGCCAATCCGCTGATTGGCAGACTTAGCCGGTGCTGAAGACCGACGAGCCGTCTCGCCATATGGGGCGCGATCAGCCCGACGAAGCCAATGCTGCCGGATACGGCTACGCTGGCGCTGACAAGCCCGATGCTGCCCAGCAGCAGCTTGTTGCGTTCGCGCTCGACCGATACGCCGAGACTTCTGACGCTGGACTCTTCCAGTTGGAACAGATCGAGGATTTGCGCCCTCATCCAAAGCAGCGGTACGAGAACGATGATCCATGGCAGCATCATAACGACGAACTTCCAATTCGCGCTGTATATGCTCCCGGCCATCCAGACCGCAGCCATCTCGAAATCGCGCGGATTCATTTTAAGCGAAACGTACATCGTAACCGCCCCGAACCCTAAGGAGACGCCAATGCCGACAAGAACAAGGCGCTGCGGATCGACGCTTCCCCGCTCGCGGGCGAACAGATAGATCATCGCCGTCGCCGCCAAGCCGCCGGCAACCCCGAACATCGGCATCGTGAATACGGCGAGCCAACCGGTAGTATTCATCTCTCCCTGAAATAGAAACATGAACAGCACTACCGCCATCCCTGCGCCCGCATTAATGCCTAGAATACCAGGGTCGGCCAGCCCGTTGCGCGTAACGCCTTGTATGACCGCCCCCGCAACGCCGAGCGCGAAGCCGACTAACGCGCCCAGCACGATACGCGGCAAGCGGAACTCGAATACGACCAAGTCATGCTCATGATTCGGATCAAGCCGCAGCAGCGTTTTCACAACATCGAGCACCGACATATCGAACGTGCCGTTCGTCAGACTGAGATATACGGCGCAAGCAATAACGGCCAGCAGCCCCGCGAGCACGGCCATGTACTTTCGAGCCGAAGAGTTACGCATGCTTGCCGCCTCCCCTTGTCTTAATTAGGTAGAGGAAAAAAGGAACGCCGAACAATGCCGTAACGACGCCGATTGGCGTCTCGAACGGGTAGTTGAAGAAACGCGTGATCAAGTCGCAGAGCGCCAGGAACAGTCCCCCGAGCACGCCCGATATGGGAATAATCCATTTGTAGTCGACGCCGGACAGAAATCTGGCGATATGGGGGACAATCAGTCCGACAAAAGCAATTTTGCCGGCCAGCGCCACGGATACGCCCGTCAGAATAACGACCGACAGCATCGTCAAGCCTTTAATCAGCTTCGTGCGAACGCCTAGATTGGCCGACACCTCGTCTCCGAGTGAGAGCACGGTAACGGAATTCGATAAGGCAAACGCAAGACCTAACCCGACAATCGCGAACGGAATGGACAGCTTGATCAGTTCCGGATCAAGCTGATGCAGCCGGGCATTGTACCAAAAGCTAAGCCCCTGGGAGATTTGGTTATAGGTCGCAACGGCTTCCGCCACCCCGCTAAGGAAAGTTCCGATAATCGTGCCTAGTATAGCAAGCCGAACCGGCGACATCCCGTGCGGAATGAGCCATGCGATGCCGAATACGAGCCCGGCTCCAAGCGCCGAGCCGATCATCGACAGCGTAATGAGGCCAACCGAATGCGTATTCGGCAAATACACCATAGCGAGCGTTACAACAAATACCGAGCCGTCCGATACGCCCATAATAGAGGGAGAAGCAAGATAGTTTCTTGTCATCCCCTGCATGAGCGCTCCCGATACGGCAAGAAAGGCGCCTATTAACATGGCGCCGATCACCCTTGGCAAGCGGGAGGTCATCACGATCTGATGGTCAACATTGTTCGCGTCGAACCGGACGACGGACTCCCATATTTCATTAGCCGATATGCTTTTCGCTCCGTAAAGGACCGATAATACGATCATAATAATTGCCGCTACCGGAGCAAGCATAAGAATGATCGCCGGCAGCGCGGTTTTTTTTCGCATAAATAACACGCCTTATTAAATCTATTGGGTCAAGCTGCTTACTGCTGCTTTAAGAAATTCGATTTTGCTGTACGCCGTGCCGCCTTGCGCAAGCGGATCGACGACGTTGACGAACGCCTTGCCATTTTTAAGCGCGTTAACGTTTTTGATAATCGGGTTGTTCTGCAGATCTTCCAGCGCGTTCGGCGTCTCAACATTCTCGTCCGCTGAGAACTGTACGAACAAGTAGTCTGGATTCATCTCTGCGAACTTCTCTACCGACACTGCTTCCTGTGCCTTCGCTGCGGTAATCTCCGCCGGCACTTCAATGCCCAGATCGCCGTACAGTACCGGATTGAAGAATACAGCCTCCGGATAGACGAAGATCTCGCCTCCGCGAATGCGCACGGCTACAACCTTCTTGCCCTTCATGCTATCGCCCAGCTTCGTCTTCGCCGCATCGAGGTCCGTCTTATACTGCGAGATAGCCTGTGCCGCTTGCTCCTGTTTGCCGCTCAGCTCTCCGAGCAGCTGTAGGTTCGCTTCCCAGTTCGTCGCGATGTGGGAATAAGGAATCGTCGGCGCGATTTTTTCCAATTGCTCGGTAACCTCAGGCTTGAACTTCGACGAACCGATAATGACGTCAGGCTTCAGCGCCAAAATCGACTCGAAGTTAGGCTCGGTCTTCTCACCGATCGACTCCGCGCCTTCCGTAATCGACTGGAACAATGGAGGGAATACGCCGGAGAATGTAATGGCGCCAACTGGATTTACATCCAGGACGATAGAATCTTCCATCGCTTCTACTGCGCCTGTAATAACGATGCGCTCCGTGCTTGCCGGAAGCACGTACTCTTTATCCAAGTATTTAACGGTTTTGGTCGTTGCTGCAGGCTCCTCTTTCGGCGCCTCCGTAGCAGGTGTGTTCGAAGCCGGCGTGTTCGACGCTCCCGTATTGCCCGTATTCGTGTTGTTGCCGTTGCTTCCGCATGCTGCCGCTAACATTGCCATGATGACGAGCAGACCTATACTTAACATTGCTTTTTTCATAATGAACAAAAATCTCCCTTCGACTAATAAAGCTTTTATTGAGAATGACTATCATTATTGATAGTAATCGAAGAGTGTACTTGCGACCATGGACAAAATCCTGAACCTTTATGGACGTTTTCCTGATAAAAAGCCCAGAGCGTCGTCCAGCATCCGTTCCATGGCGCTTGCTGAATATTCGCGCCAAGGGTCGGAGGCGATTAATTTCACCTTCTCATCGCGAACGGCATGCAGGGACAGCCACTCTGGCGACTGGCGGAGCGCTTTCCACGCTTCCAGCGTCTCCGTCTCCTGGCAGATGAGCAGCAGCACCACATCTGCTTCAATCCCGCTGAGCTCCTCAAGCGTAATTGGACGATCGAACGGCAGCATCGCACCTGCGATCGGAAATGTCGCGCCAAGCGAGCCAAACAGAACATCTGCCATGCCGCGGTTGCAATGAACATACAGCTGGTTTTTGATTAGCCGTACCGTAAGAATCGCCCGGCCTTCGCTTTCCAAGCTCTCGCGTGCGCGAAGCGCTTTTCGATCATACGCCTCGATCCACCGCTCAGCCTCGTCGCTCTCGTCCAACCGATCCGCAACCGCGCGCAGCCCCGCCCGCCAGCCGGCTTCCTCTCCGGGCAACTCGTAGACCTCGGCCTGCTCCAGAAGCTTCGCTTTCTCTTCCGACTCAAGTCCGGCCGGGCAAATAATGAAAGATGGCTTCGCAGCAGCAAGCGTGGCCAGATTGGCCTCCTTATGGTAGTTGTGGCGATAGGCGTCCAAATGAACGGCAATGTCCGCGCCTATCAAGCTGTAATAGTATCCTGCCCACTTTGAGTGTAGAGGAGCGGCATATGGTACGACATGCAGCGGCGTCAAATAACCGAGAAGCGATGCGGAGCCGTACACCGCAAGCCTGTTCCTTCGCTTCTTAATAAAGGCAGTTGGAGAGAGGCCGACCGACTTGCGGAATTTGCGGCTGAAATAAAACTCGTCCTCGTATCCGACCATATGCGCAATATCTTTAAGACGAATGTCCGAGCTGAGCATCAGCCGCTTCGCTTTGCTCATTCGGACATGCGTCAGATGATCCAGCGCGCTTACGCCGTAATGCTTCTTGAACAAATCAACAAAATATTTCGGACTGAGCTCCGCGATTCCCGCCAGCCGCTCAATCGTCAGTTCCTCGCCGTAATGCTCATCCATATACGTCTTTGCCTGCTCAAGCGCCTCGCGGCTGTCCGCTTTTGGACGTCTGCGCGCAGCCGAGAATATCTCATAGAGCAATTCCTGCAGGGTCATCTGCGCCCGCCAGCGGGAAAGCGGATCCTCGCTCCCATGCTGCTCCTTCATCATTCGGCACRGCCCGCTTAATCGGCCGGCTGGCGACAGCGCAACGCCATCCCATCGACCGACGAGCTCCTTCGC
Organism: Paenibacillus sp. 2TAB19; assembly: GCF_052115185.1. NCBI lineage: Bacteria > Bacillati > Bacillota > Bacilli > Caryophanales > Paenibacillaceae > Paenibacillus > Paenibacillus sp. 2TAB19. Next base: position 12,204 of record NZ_JBFRGE010000084.1, read on the forward strand.
ATGCTCCGCAAGCAGCTTTCCCTGGCTTCGGCTCGATTCGCGGAACAATCGGAAGTGAATGACGGCAACGGCGCATTCCTCTCCGATCACTCCCTCGAAGCCGAATGTGCTCTCTGCCGGAGCGACGTATACCGTCTCCTGCTTCATGCGAACAATTGAAGCATCCCGCATCAATGTTCCCGAACCGTTCAGCAGCACAAGCAACGCGTTATGAATCGTCAGCTGCGGCATCATACGAAGAGCCTGGCCGCCTGACACAATCTCGATATCCCACAGCTTCGCTGTTAACTCATCAATTCCGTTCCCGAGCAATGGCTCGACTTGCTCGTTTCCTTTTATATGCAGTGCCATTGGCAACTCTCCCGTAAATGATAGTGATAATCATATTCATTTAAGTGTATCAAATATGAACCAGCTTTGAAATGGTCTACAGCAATCAGAGGAACTGCAATAGCTGAAAATAGCTCACATCAGAGCGACAAAAAGCCCTCATCCTACGATCATGATGAGGGCTTGCTTGATCTATTTTTGAGGAATTGTATACGAAGTAGTAAGAGCCTCCCAACCGCCGCCGTAGTAAGCTTTTACGGCTTGACGGGAGAAAGTTAGGACGTTTCCTTGGCGATGGAGCAGAGTAAGCTGGTCACCTGGGTAATCCGCCTCTAAAGGCCCCCAACCCTCCAACATCCGCTGCTCCTTCTCGGTAAATAATTGCTTGTATAAGTAGACAAATTCCTTGGTGGATAACTGAATACCCATTAACATTCTCGTATCATGCGTACGAATAAGCAAATAATCGTTGTAAACTGCTTCAACGGTAAAGACGGTATTAAGCCCCGTTATTTCCGCTAGATCATAGCTGCTGACAGCCACACCATCGGGTTGTACGAGCTTCAGAACCGCTTGGTCAAGCATGACCGCGTTTCCGTTAACGGTGCTAATGCTTTTTTCATTGTCGACATTATGTGTATACAGAACGCTCGATCTTGCAACAATAGCGCCGTCCTTAATGATCACGCTTGAAATCTGATCATTAATATGGGGCTCTCCGTAATTATCTTTTATGGTGACCAGCAAGCTTTCTCCCAGCTTCTCCGCTTGAAGAGACACCGTTCCCCAGTTGCCCTTCAGCTCCTGAACGACGTTTTTGATCGCCACCGGCGTCTTAAAGTTGTCCGAATAATACAAGGTTTTGCCGTCTGTATCCAGCCACACGGCTGTATGGCCAACAACCGCGGTATGAAAACTCTGCTCATACCCGATTTCGACCGTACTGCTTTTCGCGTTCCACTTGATGTCGGCATTCATAAGCGCGGCAAAGAAGCGCAACGGCATATAGGTAACGCCATTAATCGTTGTCGGCGGAACGTCGAAAGTTGCTTGCTTTCCGTTCAGAACGTACGTTTTTGATCCCAGAATAAATTCAACGGTCGAATCGGGATGCACGATTGTTATTTGTCGGCTTGTGCCATTCCAGTTCACTTGAGCTCCAAACTGCGTGGATAAATCACGAATCGGAATAAGCACTCTCCCATTTCTCATGACCGGAGCATGGCTTAAAGTCAATTGACTCCCATTCCAAGATACTGTAATCGGAATTGGTGCGGAGATTGATTTCGCTGAATCTGTGTATGCAGAGGTATTGGCGTAGGCTTGCGATCCCGGGTAACCGCTGATGATCAAACATCCCATTAAAATCGCAGCTCCGATATGGCGCTTCATCATAGTAATAGTCCACTTCCTTTCGTATATCTACCTAGACGAAATGTTTTTGGAATAGTTTCCAAATTGAACAAAAAAGCGACAGTCTAAGACGAGATTTACTCGTCCTTGCTGTCGCTTTTTCATTTATAGTATTATGTAAATTTTATTTATGCTGCATCGTTTTTCGGTGCCTTAAGGTGACCACAACCGAACAAGCGGCAATAATGCCGGCTAGAACGATAGCGGTGATGGCGACGGCGGTGTGCGCCTGCTGCTGCTTGACGAAGATGGCGACGAATGCCCAGACGAAGACGAGCATGAAGACCGGATCGCGCCTAGTCGCACCAACCCATATAGCTAATACGAAAGCGACGGACAGCATGATGATCGCCCACGTTTCCTCGGATAAGCCGAAACCCTGCCATTCGGCGGCGTACAGGGCGCATGCGATATTGACGATGGTTGCCACGCTGATCCAGCCTAAGTAGAGACTGAAGGGCAGCCTCACCAGCCAGCGATCGGAGCTTATTGCAGCCGTCCGCACACCGGACGAGTTGATTCTCAAATAAATGGCGATAAGCGATAACAAGAGCGCGAGCATAATGAATACGCTGCTGTTCACATATTCATAATGCCAAGCCAGCAGCCAAGCAACGTTGAATAGACAGCTAAGGATGAAATAGATGCCGACCGCCTGAACGGCTTTGCTCTTCCTTCCCCTCTTGGTAAAAGAATAGACCACAAAAGCGATCAGCAGCGCATAAATGACAAGCCATATGCCGAATGCGTATCCGGCTGGTGTAATCAATACCGGATACTGCGCGGAAAGTTCGCCCGTCGTTTTGCCGCCAAGCGGCAGTCGGTCTGCCAACACATTCATGACAATAACCAGGACAAGCGCAGCCGCATTTAGAACCCTCATCATATCAACCCTCTCGGTGAGTCGTTATGATTGATACATACCCATCTTGTCCGGTATTTATTCATATGGGCCTTGTCTTTAGACAGCTATTCGATTCGTGCCGCCCATAATCCGCTATTCAGAATCAGCTTGCGGTACGCCTCCACCTTGAAGGCCGACAGCTGATGTCCGGGCATCAAATAGACAATACGACCAAGTCCGTATTCATGCGCCCATCCCGCCGGCCATTTCTCTCCTTCATGATTGTATTCGGCAAGTATCGTTGTCCGCTGGAGCGGATTGAACGCGAACCGATACGGCTCGTCATCGACCGTGAAGGGGGCAATTCCCTGCATGATCGGATGATCCGGCGCGCTGATCCCGATCGGCAGCGCCGTAAATGCGGGATGGCCCGTAAACGCAGCCCCCAGCATGCTCGCCAGCTCGTCATTGCGCTGCAACGATATGCCGTTATGAATAGCAAGCAAACCGCCTCCGCTTGCCACATACGATAGCAGCGCCGCAACCTGATCGGCTGGCAGCGGCTTCTCCCTCATAAATTCCGTGTAAGAGATGAATAGCCTGTGCGAAGACAGCTCCTCCGTATTCAATCGTTCGTATTGATCCGTACTCTCCACCTGCAAACGGCCCTCGAAGATGGACTCGAGTTCCTTATCGATATCGTTAAACGGATGGTACCTCGCATCCGTATAGTGACCTAGCGCAAGCGCCTTATTTCGGCGTTGTTCCATGACCCCTCATCCTCTCCGCGGGATAGCCCCGTACCGCTTAAGAGCGGCACGGGGCTATCCCTTTCTAATTGAATTACTTCCAAAGCTCCACTCGGTCCTTAACGAGCTGCGTCATATGCTCGTTCACCTTCTGGATGCCCATTTTATCAAGATCCTTCATGAAGTTATCCCATACCGCGTCGAATTGCTCCGGCTTCGCCATAATGGCCTCAGGAATGCGCTTCTTCATGATTTCATCGGCTTTTTTCGCCAAAACGTCAACCTCCGAGCCCGTTTCCTTCGGAATATTCCACGCCGCGCCCCACGCCTTGACCGGGAATTCGTCGGCTTGCGGCCATAAGTCGAGATATCGCTCCACGCCATAATGGCTTAGCGTCTCGCGGTCGGCATCGGAATAAGCCGCGATGATCTGGCTCTTGAAGTTCGTCGTATACGGACTGCCGGAAGGGTCAAGCACGCCGTCCCCGTACATTGGAGCGAAGTTGTAATTGCCGATCCCGCTTTCCTTCGCGTAATTGCTTGCATCGTTCGATTTCTTATCCTGTATCTCTTGCGGAATGACGCGAGCACCGTTCTCCACTTTATAGTCGACGCCCTCGATGCCCCAGTTGCGCAGCACTTGCCCTTCGTCGGAAGCCATGTAATCGAGCATCTTGATCAGCTCTTCCGGATGCTTGGAGCTCGTCGTAATGCCGATGCCGTAGCCCGCCAAGTAACCCGTGCTCTGCGTGTCTTTGCGCTTGATGCTAGCGTCCATCGTAACCGGAAAGCGAGCGTACGTCTGGTCGAACTTGCCTTCCTTCTTCAATACCTGTTCCGCGTCATAGTAATCCCATACCTGATCGATTATGCCGAGCACCCTACCTGTCGATACTTTGGATTTGTATTGGTCGTACTTCTGCGTGAAGCTGTCTTTGTCCAAAATACCGGTGTTGAACAGATGGTTCAACCAACGGAAATATTCTTTCTCCTGCGGACGAAGATAGTGATAGACCGCCTCGTGCGTGTCGTCGTCGATTTGGAATTCCCCGTCATCCGAGCCGCCCGTTACGGAAAAGGCCGGGTTGGTCGTCGAAAGCTTAATCTGCCATTCGCCCGCGTTAAGCGTCATGCCGATCGTCGGCTGGCCGTCGGTCGTCGGATTTTGGTCCAAATACGTCCGGATCGCGTTCTCGTAATCTTCGATCGTCTTCAGCTCCGGGTAACCAAGCTCCTTTAGCACCCTGTGCTGGATTTGGAAGCCGCCGTTCGCCTCAAGCTGTTCGCCGCCGACGCCCGCATAAGGCAGGAAGTAGATCGCGTCGTCGTCCTTGCTCCATACGAGACGGTTCATGTAATCGCCGTACACCTTCTTGATGTTCGGACCGTACTCGTCGATGAGCGGACGAAGGTCGATCATCGCTCCCGCGTCGACAAGCTTGCCCATATCCTTCTCCGGAATGATCATGTCCGGATACTCGCCGCTCGAGATCATAAGCGGAATCTTCTGGGCGGTCGCGCTGCCGACCGGGAATTCGATCTTAAGCGTCGCGCCCGTCTTCTCCGTAATCTGCTTGCCGATGCGGCTCTGCATCTCGTCCCAGGATCCGTTCGTGCTTGCGCTGTAGACGGTCGCCGTGAACGGCTTCACTCCACCCGCTTCATTGCCGGGCGTATTCCCTTCGCCAGTCTCGCCGTTGCCACCGCCGTTGCCAGAGCAACCGGCCGCTACGAGCAGCGTCGATGCCAGCACGCCTGCCGCTAACGCTCTTGCTTTCTTTTTGAACAAAATAAACTACCTCCCCTAATATCTTATCTATGCGCAGCACAGGTTTCCCTGTTGGTGCCTGCCTTGACCGCAAATCAAGCTTTGACCGCCCCGAGCGTCACGCCTTTGACGAAATACTTCTGAACGAAAGGGTACACGAGCAGAATCGGTACGGTACACAGAATCGTAATCGCCATTTTGATCGACTCCGGCGATACGCTGGCCATGTTTTGCACCGCGCCGGGGTTGTAGGTCGCCTCGGTGAACGTCTGCGTGCTCTGCAGCACCTTCATAAGCTCGAATTGTAGCGTCGTGAGCTGCTCCTTGGAGCTGTTGTACAAGTACGTATCGAACCAAGAGTTCCATTGTCCAACCGCAATGAAGAGCGCGACTGTTGCGAGAACGGGCGAGCATAACGGCAATATGATTTTATAGAAAATCTTAAAGTCGTTGGCGCCGTCGATCTTCGCCGACTCTTGCAGCGCATGGGGCAGCCCCGCGATGTACGAGCGAATGATGAACATATTCCATACGCTCAAGATGCCGGGAATGATGTACACGCCGAACGTGCCGAGCAGATTCAGATTGCGAATAAGCATGTAGACGGGAATGAGTCCGCCGCTGAAATACATCGTTAGAACGAACAGCGTCGAGAACAGCTTCCTCGCTTGGAAATCCGCCCGGCTCAGCACGTAAGCGACCATGGATGCGCTTAGCACGCCCACTAAAGTTCCGATTGCCGCTCGCAGCACCGAATTGCGGAAGCCGATAATCAAGTTCGGGTATTGCAGAATCGTTTCGTAGTTTTGCAGCGTGAACGCCCTCGGCCAAACATAAATGCTTCCCTTCACCGTATCGGACGACTCGTTAAGCGAAATCGCCAGCACGTTCAAGAACGGGTAGAGCGTAACGACGGCAACGAGGCACATGACGATGTACAAGAAGATGTCGAAGCCCAGCTCGCCRCGGCCTCTGTGTAAAGATTGTCTCATTGCAGTCCATCCCTTCTAAATGATGCTTTCTTTGGTGATTCGCCGATAAATGCCGTTCGCGGTCAACACCAGGAAGATGCCGACGACCGAATTGAAAATGCCGATTGCCGTACCGAACGAATAGCGTGACATGCCGAAGCCGTAATCGAGCGCGTAGAGATCGAGCACGCGGGCATATTCCGATACGACCGAGTTGCTGAGCAAAAACTGCTTCTCGAAGCCGATGCTGATCAGATGGCCGATCGAAAGAATAAGCAATACCATGAACGTCGTCCGTATGCCGGGCAGCGTAATATGCCACATTTTGCGGAAGCGGTTCGCCCCGTCGACCGTAGCGGCCTCGTACTGCTCTTGATCGATGCCGGCCATGGCAGCCAGAAAAATAATCGAGTTCCAGCCCGTCTCCTTCCACATGTCCGATACCGTGACGATGGACCAGAAATATTCGCCCTTCGCCAAAAACTGAATCGGTTCTTGGATGAAGCCCAGCGAAAGGAGCAGCTCGTTCACCGCCCCTCCCTCCACGGAGAGCATTTTCGTAACCAAACCCGCGACGACGACCCATGAGACGAAATGGGGCAAGTAGGATACTGTCTGGATGGCGCGCTTGAAAACGCTTCCTCTTATCTCATTAATGAATAACGCGAAGATGATCGGGACCGTAAAACCAACGACCAGTCCCATGACGCTCATCGCGAGCGTATTCCTTAATACGAGATAGAAGCCTTCATCCTGGAACAGCGTAATGAAATGCTCGAAGCCCACCCATTTCTGATCCAGTATCGCTTTGCCCGGCTTGTAGTTCTGAAACGCCATCAGCCAGCCCCAAATCGGCGTGTAGCTGAAGATGAGCAACCAAACGACGAATGGAACAGTCATGAAGTAGAGGTAACGCTGCTGGGCCATTTTTCGGAAAAAAGGATGGTTCATCGGCTCTCGCCTCCCCCTCTGATCGGCAGCCACTTTAGCACCCGCTGAATGTATTCGTCCCAGAAGCTCCACTCATGCCCCCGTTCCGGCGCGACCTCGTATTCAAGGCTCACCCGGGAGGCAAATTGGCTGTAAAAAGATTTATTGATCGTATAGTTAAAATCGTTCGTTCCGCATGCCATGTAGAAACTCGGAAGCTCCGTGCCCGCAGCCAAATGCTGCTCCAGCACCCATGCCAAGTCGTTCTGGCTTCTTTCATACTGCTCGGTCGAGCCGAACGTCAGCTTCGCCATATCCAACATCATTTGGTTGCCGATCGATGGAGCCGGACTGAGCCGATCCCGCTGATCGAGACTCCCCGACAAGCTGGCGACGGCGGCGAATCGGTCCGGGCAACAGATGCCGAGCTTGAAGGCGCCATACCCGCCCATCGACAAGCCGGCCGCGAACGTGTCCTCGCGAAGCGGCGAGACGGGGAACAGATCACGGATAATATCCGGCAGCTCCTCCGACAAATAAGTAAAGTACGGAAAACCTTGCTTCTGATCTGCGTAGAAGCTGTATTGGACCGACGGCATGACGACGACGATGCCTAGCTCCTCGACGTAACGCTCCAGCGACGTCCGTCTCATCCAGCTCGTATGGTTGTCGGAGCCGCCATGGAGCAAATACAACACCGGATAAGGCTGCCGGAACGATTGGCTGAAATGTCCTTGCTTGCGCTTCAGCCGCTGCGGTATGAGCACATGGACCGTGTCGGCCAAGCCGAGCGTCTCCGAGAACAGCTCTACCTGTACAAATGCCATAATCAAACCTCCAACTCGTAAGAAGAAACGCCTGACGGCGTCCTTTTCTATAGACTCCATCGTTTCGTCGAAACGTATAGAGAAAGGATGAGCAAAATCATATACTTTCCTATACGTCAAGCGTAAACGGGCTATCGCCGTCTTTTGGCGGCGTAAGCTGTCGTTTCGCGGATGAAATATAAGCACAGTATAAAAAATTTTATACTTTCTTATATTTTTAAAAAGATAAAATACGTCCATTGTAACCGCGAAGCACAAGCTGCTCCTCGTCCACCTGCTGATCAAAGAAATAGTCAACGGCACGCTCGCCCGCTTCCGCAATCGTCAGCTCCCCACGGTCGGATAGCTGACCGCCCATATAAGACTTGATCCAGCCCGGGTGATACAGCCGGAACCGATAGCCGTCCGGCCGCAGACGGTTGAACAGGATTTTGACGTACATATTGAGCGCGGCCTTGGACATGCAGTAGGAATAGAAGTCCGTCCGGCCGCTCTCCGTTACGCTGCCCGCCTCGGATGAAATGAACATCAGCCGTTTCCCGCTCCCCTTCTCCAGCATGTCGTGGAAGGCTTCCGTCACTCGAATCGCGCCGATCGCGTTGATGTTATACACTTCCAGCATCGTCTCGTAGTTTTGCTTGAACGGCTCATCGTCCGGGCTTCGTCCGTTGACCCCCGCGTTGTTAATAATGGCGTCGAGCCGATCCGTTGTTTGCATGATCCGTCGCTTAGCCTCGTCAACGCTATCTTGACTGCCTATGTCCAGCGAAATAAGGTGCAGTCTCTCCGGATATTGCTGCTGAAGCGTTTCAAGCTCGTTCCATTTGTTCAAATATTGTCCGGCGAATACCGTATGACCGCGCCTCAGCAGTTCTTCCGTCATGCCATATCCGAGGCCCCGGTCCGCGCCGGTAATGAGAATGTTCATGTTTGTCGTTCATCCTTTCTATAGGAGCATCATAATGACGCTTGGAAAAATGCAGATAACCGCGACAAGCCTAACCGTATGCATAACGACGACCGGCGTCGTATCGCAGCCGAGATCCTTTGCGATCATCGACATCTCTTGAATGCCGCCCGGCGTAATCGCCAGCACGCTAGTCGTAATGTCCAGCGAAGTCAGCTTGAACATCGCATAGCCTAAAATAACCGTGAACAATATAAGCGCCGCCGTCATGATCAGAATCGGAATAATCAAATGCCTAACTGCGACTAAGCTTTCCTTCGTCATGTTCGAGCCAATCAGGGCGCCGACCCCGGCTTGAAGGAAAAATCCGAATTTCTTCGGCACGTAACCCCGTCCCGTTCGGACATTGAACATGCCGCTGAATAATACGCCTCCGACCATGCCGCCAGCCGGCACCTTCAAGAGGATGAACAGCAGACCGCCGAACAAGCTGGAAAGCATCGTTAGCGCGAAGTTTCCGGTTTGCTCTTTGGCGGCAGGCGACCAACGCCAACGCCGCTTCGGCGCTTCCGAGGCCGCGCTTATCTCCCGGGCTGCTGCTCCCAGCGCGCTGTCCCGCTCTTGCCCGTGTCCCGGTCTCGGCTTCCGTTCAAACTTTCTGGCCAACAACTTGAACACGGGCGGATACAGCAAATAGATGCTGAATAACCGGAAAATCTGCAGAATGGAGACGGTCGTCGTATCGCCGTTCATCTCCTCGATAATCAGCGCCATATCCGATACGCCGCCCGGCGCGGCCGCATACATTGCCGTCGTCAGATCGAGATGGCTGAGCTTGAAGAGCGAGTAGCCCAGAACGATATTGATGACGATCAGACCGAGTATAAGCAGTAGTGCCGGCTTGACTAGCCTCTTTAAGTTGAACAAGTCGGATCTGCTGATCGCATGGCCTAGAAGCGCCCCTCCTGCCATTTGCAGGATAGGTCTTGCCAAACCCGGGACTGCTGCCGCTCCCGTCAGAACGTGAAAGGCGGATACGCCGATCATGCCGCCGACCAAAGCGCCTGCCGGGATTTTTAACCGCTTGGCCAGCCAGCCCGTTGCAATCGCGATTGAAAAAGTAATGATCATTTGAAGCGAGCTGCTCATGTCGTCAATTCTGTATTCCTCCCGCCCGCGATGAACCGCTTTCATTTAATGAAATCACTTGCATCGGAAACCGCTTATCATACGCATGCAGATGAAGCGGCTCGACAATCGGCCTCTCGTCCAGCAGCAGCCGATAACCGATTTCTCCCGAGCTGCAGGATGGCCAGTATGGCAGCCCCGGATGATTCGGATTGCCCTTCGTCACAAAAGCCATCCACGCTTCGTTCATCCACTCATCCATGTAGGCATGCTCGGGATCATAACCGTCTTCGCGCTCCGCCGTGCTGACTCCGAACAGATAAGGCATTTCCGAGGAATGGTTCGGTAAGCCTCGACCTTCGAAGTCCCAGCGGTAGCACCACACCTCGCAGCCGCTCTCCGCAAGCAGCTGCGTAAGCGAGATGCTCGCATTGCCGTACACATACTGCGTCTGCAGCTTGCCGAAGGCGATGCTCGGATGAGCTTGATGGGCGAACTGCTTATACTTTTCGAGAAGCCCTTCGCCGTGGTTGCCGTAGGTGTAGAAAAGCTTGTCGGGTACGTCTGCCTCGTCGAATGCAGGATCTGCCTCTGCCGGCGTCAGCTCCTCTCGGGCATAGCCGATAAGCACCGGCGTAGAGCCCAGCTTGCCCGAGCCGATGTAGCTTTCGGGCGTTTCATGGTACACATGCCCATCGATGACCGGGCCGAACAGATGGGCTGACGAGAACTGCGCGTACGCTTCAACCTGTGCAGCCAGCAGCTCTTCGGCTTTCAGACGCTGCAGCCTTTCCTCCGCAGCGTCTGCGTCCTTCCGCCCCTCTATGCCAAGCGGCCGCAATACGCGGTTCGCCAGTTCCATTGCCGTTGCGCGGTCTCGAATGCACTGCACGCCCCCGCTCTGGATAATGGCCCTGCTGTAAAGGCCCCGCGCTAGCGGTGTGACCATCAGATTCGCGACCGACTTGCCCCCTGCCGACTGCCCCATCAGAATGATGTTGTCCGGGTCGCCGCCGAACGAAGCGATGTTGTCCCTCACCCATCGCAGCGCGAACAGCTGATCAAGCAAGCCGCAATTGCCGGACTGGGCGTACCGTTCACCAAGAATATCGCCCAAATAGAGATAACCGAATGCGCCCAGTCGATAATTAGGCGACACCATGACGGCATCCTTGCTCCTAATAAGCCGGTGCCCGGCGTAAAATGCGTCGGAATTCGAGCCCTCCACATGGCCTCCCCCATGAATGAAGAAGATGACGGGCCGCTTGCTGCCGTCTGCCGCCGGCGTCCATATATTCAGGTTCAAGCAGTCCTCCGAATAGGAGAAGCCTTCCTCTTGCGTCTGCTGCATAGCACGGTTGCCGTATTTCGTTGCATCCTTAACACCGTCCCATGCTTCCGGCGCTTGAGGCGGTTGGAAGCGCAAGCTTCCGACCGGAGCCCTCGCATACGGGACCCCTTTGAACGAAAGCATGCCGTTATCGAGGTGTCCTCGTATCTTGCCGTAACGCGTCTCCACAATCACACGCTCACCCCCTTCATGCCGCACGCTTTGCCTTGCTTGAGACCAAGTATAGTCTTGACCGTTCTAAACGTCTAATACATAATCATTCATATCAAACATAGCCTGAAGGTTATGAATCTGTTAGGAGGATCGTTATGGAATTGTTGCAATTACRGTATTTCTGCAAGGTTGCCCAGTGCGGCAGCATTACGCGCGCGGCCGATGAATGCCATGTTTCGCAGCCCTCGATCAGCAAGACAATTGCCTTGCTGGAGAAGGAGGTCGGCGTGCTGCTATTCGACCGGATAGGCCGATCGATTCAATTGAACCAGCACGGAGCGAAGTTCTACAAGCATGCCATCGCGATCGTTAACCATGTTGACGATTCGCTGCTGGAGCTGAAGGATGCTACCGAGGAGCCTAGCGGGAAAGTAAGGCTGCTTATCCTTGCGGCATCCAACCTGATGCCCGATCTGTTCATCAACTTTTATAAAATTTACCCGAAAATCAATCTGCAACTGGTGCGCAGGGACAAGGACGAATCGCTTCTGTCGAACGACTGGGATCTGTGCATATCGGCTACGCCGTCGCATTATCCGGAGCTGAACAATACGCTCTTGCTCAAAGAAGATCTGGTGCTCGCGGTTCATGCCGACCACCCGCTGGCCAAGCGAAAAAGCATCCATCTCGGCGAGGCTGCCGAATACAATTTCATCAGCTATACGAAAGGCGCGAGCATACGGACGCTCTCCGACAGCCTCTGCCACTTCTCCGGCTTTCAACCGAATATCGTGTTCGAGAGCGACAGCGTGCAGACGGTGAAGGTCATGCTGCAGGCTAAAGTCGGCATCGCGTTGATTCCTTCCATCACGCAGCGGTCCATTCTGAGCCCCAGTATCGTCCCCGTCACGATCGAGAAGCCGGAAAGCCACCGCGATATTAACCTATCTTGGAGAGGCAACCGCTATATGTCTAACGCGACGAAAACGTTCAAGGACTTTACGATCGAGCTGTTTAAGACCATTAACGATCAACGCCAGTAAAAGAACAAAATCACCTAACAGGAAATTATCGTACTGGCCGACGGTTAATTATCCGCCGGGTACATGGCTCATTAGGTACATTTCGTCGAACTAATCTTAGTTGCCATACGGTTGCGAGCTCGATAGTTGCCTTTCATCGAACTAATTCGGCCGATTCGCCACCCATTCACCAAACTAGCCCGTTTAGTTGCCTGATATCGAACTA
>NZ_JBFRGE010000085.1:0-24699 GCF_052115185.1 Paenibacillus sp. 2TAB19
ACCACCGAATAAGGGAACCGCCGGTAAAATTGAAGGCATACGTCAAATATAGTCCTTCAATGACATGCGGTGCGCAATTGAAGATCGATTACTATAACAGCTTTGGACAGGTTAATTCAATTAACACATTCCTGGACAGCGTCGCATACAAGCAGGTTAAATATGAAGCGATTGACGGCGGCGTTAAAGTAACCTATAAATTCGGCAAAGCGGAAAAAACGGCGATGGATCTGCCTCTCATGCTGAGCGCTGCGCGTCTCGAGGAGTTGTCCGGCAAGCTGGATAAAGCGGGACAGCGCGCTTTGCGCATCGGCTATAAGGAGGATCCCAATTCAGGGGCCTATGTTCGGAACGACCAGGCGCTGAACGGTCTTCAACTCGAGCGCGCATTCAAGGCATTCGAGGAAGCCGGCTATACGGAAGAGGATTTGCAGAAGGATATGGCTGAGCTGAACTTCACGCAGGAATCGCCGGCGCCGAGAATTTTTATGGCTTCTATCGAATATAAGCTGGACGCCGACAGTCTCGTCGTCAAGGTTCCCGTGGAGGAGATTAAAGCTCCGACTGAATATCCGGTCAGCACCGTCACGTTGCTCAGCTTCTTCGGAGCCGGGGGGACGGATGAGGAGGGCTCGATATTCGTGCCGGACGGCTCAGGAGCACTTATCACCTTTAATAACGGAAAAACCAAATATCCGGCTTATCAGCAGATGGTTTACGGATCCGACCAAGCATTGGAAGTGGTCGAAAATGCCGTTAACGAGCAGCCGGTCAGACTGCCCGTATTCGGCATCATTAGGAAAGAAGGCGCGTTCCTAGGCATGATTGAAGAAGGCGCTTCGGCCGCTAGCATCAATGCCGATATCAGCGGTAAATTGAACAGTTACAACTATGTGTACCCTACCTTTAACGTCACGAGCAAAGGGGAGCTTACGCTCCAAGCGAACGGTTCGGAGCGGACGCTGCCGAAGTTCCAAGAGCGTCCGACGAACAGCGATTTTACGGTGCGGTACGCTTTCCTTAGCGGAGAAGACGCTACGTATCAAGGAATGGCCGCCTATTACAGGCAGCACTTGGAGCAAAACGGCGGACTGCCGAAGCCAAAGGAGGAGAACGGGGATGAAAATCTTCCTTTCTACCTTCAAGTTGTTGGAAGCATTGCGAAGCAGAAGCATTTCGTAGGCGTTCCGTACAAAACGTTAGAGCCTCTAACGACGTTCAAGCAGACGGAGCAAATGATCGGCGAGATGAAGGAGCTTGGCATCAACCATATCAAGCTTCGTTATTCCGGATGGTTCAACGGCGGACTCGACCACAAAGTGCCGGACGACGTAACGGTAGACAAGGGGATCGGCGGTGCCAAAGGCTTGCGCGGCTTGGTGTCTTTTGCGAAGGAGCAGGGTGTGGAGTTGTATCCGGACGTTGCTATTTTGACAGCTCATACGGGCAAAGGGTTTGACGAGAAGGATGACGCTTCACGGACGCTGCGCTCCGTTCCTGCGGAATTTTACCCGCTCGATCTGGCGCTCAATCGTCGGGACCGAACCAAATTGCCTTCCTATGTCGTCTCGCCAAAACTCGTCGGATCGTACGTAGATACCATTTTGAAAGGAATGAAGGGCTACGAGACGGGCGGCATCTCGCTAAGGGATATGGCTGATCAGTTAAATAGCGATTTTCGCAAAAACAATCTGATTGACCGTACGGAATCCGAGGCGATTTCGGTTGAAGCTCTAAACGACATTCGCGAGGGGAATCTGAACATTATGGCAGAGGGAGGCAACGCGTACGCCCTTCCATACTTGTCGGATGTGACAAACGCGCCGATGTCGAATAGCAACTTTAAGCTCGAAGACGAAGCGATACCCTTCTACCAAATGGTCGTTCGCGGCCATATCGGATATACGGGCTCGCCTTACAATTTGACGGCTTATACGAACGTTCGGCAATACATTTTGAGAAGTTTGGAATACGGCGCCGGCGTTTACTTCGAATGGATTCATGAACCTAATTACAAGGTGAAAGATACGGAATCCAATGAATTGTATGCCGTTAATTACAAGCAGTGGCTAGAGCAGGCAGCCGACATTTACGAAGAAGTAAACGGCGTGCTGAAGGACGTGCAGAATGAGCGTATCACCCTGCACGAGAAGCTTGGCGAAGGTGTGTTCAAGACCGTCTATGAAAGCGGGAAGTACGTCATCGTCAATTATAACGACACTGGGGCTACAGTGAACGGGTTGACGATAGAAGCCGAGAGTTATGTGACGGGTGGTGAACAATCTTGAGAACGATAGCGAAGCGTGTATTTCGATCAAGAACGTACAATGAACAGAAAGCATTATGGGGATTTCTGTATGTGCTGCCTTGGCTGCTTGGATTTTTGTTTTTCTTCTTGATTCCTTTATTGTATTCGTTGCAATACAGCTTGAGCGAGATTGAAGCGAATGCAAAAGGGATGACGATTACGTTCATCGGCTTTGACAATTTTATCGAAGCGCTAACGGTGAATACGAGCTTTAACCGTACTTTGACCGATGCGGTCATCAATATGGTCGTTAACGTGCCGCTTATCGTCATCTTCAGCTTGTTCCTGGCCGTATTGCTGAATCAAAAATTCGTCGGCAGGGGTATTGCAAGATCGATCTTCTTTCTTCCGGTCATTCTCGCCTCGGGCGTCATTGCAAATCTGGAAGCGGAGAGCCTTGTGCAAGCGATTAATGAGCAGAATGCCACTGGTGGCGTATTCACTACCGGTACGATGGAACTGATGAGAATAATGCTGAATTCCGGCATGAACGAAGATATCGTGATGTATTTAATGGATGCGGTCGAGAGGATTTACCAAATCGTGAGTCAATCGGGGGTACAGATTCTCATATTCTTAGCTGGCATCCAGACGATTTCGCCGCAGCTGTATGAAGCATCCAAGATTGAAGGCGCGACTGGATATGAGGCGTTCTGGAAGATTACGTTCCCGATGGTCAGCCCGCTTATACTCGTTAACGTCATCTATACGATTATCGATTCGTTCTCCAGGAACGATATGACGACGCTCATCAGAGAAACCGGCTTTACGAGCTTTAACTTCGGTCTCAGCTCGGCCATGGCTTGGATCTATTTCCTGGTCATCATGATCATCCTGTTGATCAGTACGTACATCATATCCAAACGGGTCTTCTACCAGGAATAGAAGGAGAGTGAGAACGTTGCTTATGGAGCGATTGTTATCGTTGGAAAGCTGGAAGCGAGGACTGTGGACGATTGTTCGGCTCGTGCTGATCATCGGCTTGTCATTCGTTATCCTGTATCCAATCATTCAAAAAATATCTACATCGATCAAGGATAAAGCCGACATGTATTCACCTATCGTCGTATTTATCCCCGAGCATTTTACGCTCGATAATTTCAAGCAGGCGATCTCGATTATGGATTATTGGAAAACGCTGGTGAACACGATCGGCTTGTCGACTATGACGACCATATTGACCGCCGTATCGTGCGCCTTTGCAGGTTATGCGTTCGCCCGGCTGAAGTTCAAAGGAAGCAACTTGCTGTTCGCGGGAGTCATTCTAACGATTCTAGTTCCGCCTACGACCATATTAATTCCGATCTATATGAACTTGAAGGATTTTACGCTGCTCGGCTTGGTGCCGCTGCTAACCGGAGGCAAATCGATTAATCTGCTAGATTCGTATTGGCCGTTCATTCTGACGTCGATAACGGCGAACTCGCTGAAGGCGGGGCTGTACATTTTCATCTTCCGGCAGTTTTTCCGGGGCATTCCGAAGGAGGTCGAGGAAGCGGCCTACATCGACGGCGCAGGCATAGGTTCGACGTTTCTGCGGATTATGCTTCCGAACGCTACACCGTCGATCATTACGGTATTGCTGTTCTCGTTCGTGTGGCAGTGGAACGACAGCTTCTTCACGACGACTTATTTGACCTCAAGCAAGGTCATGTCTACGCAATTGACGTCTCTGCCATACAATTTGCAGATTATGCTCGAAGGCGGCGCCACGACCAACAAGGATCCGTTCTTCATGAGCATGGTGCAGGATACCGGCATTCTGCTTGCCATTCTGCCGCTCGTTATTCTTTATTTGTTCGTTCAAAGGTACTTTGTCGAAAGTATCGAACGTACGGGTATCGTCGGATAAAGGCAGTAGAGTCGCATCAAGCCAAGCGCCTTGCAGGATCGGCCACTTCGGCTGGCCCGCAGGGCGCTTGTTGCAGTTGTGCACCTAGCGGTGAGATAGTCTATGTTGGATAAAGTTGCTGCAGTTATCCAATATAGCCGCAAAGGGTAGTAATCTACTCTTGAATGAATGTTTTTTGTATGTCGGATATGGCTAAATGAGAGGTGGAGTGAAATGACTCGAGTAAACCATAAATTTGTTTATATCGCAATATCAGTTATCGCAATAATTGCAGTCGTAATGGTCCTTCTATTGAACCGGCATCAACCTGAAAAAGAAGGTGGCTTGAATGAAACGACTGCTGCAATAGAAAGCGGAACGCCGCAGCCTGCATCGGAGCCGACTCCGGTGTCGACTCCGACGCCGGAGTCGTCGGTCGAACAAGATATTCCGTCGCTGGCGGAGACGTTCGCCGATTACTTCCCGATCGGAGCGGCCATCGAGCCTTCTCAGACGGAGGGGCTGAAAGCGGAGTTGCTTAAGAAGCATGTGAATTGGCTCGTAGCGGAAAACGTGATGAAGCCAGATGCAATCCAGCCAACGGAAGGAAGTTTCAATTGGACGAATGCGGATCGTCTTGTCGCTTTTGCGAAGGAGAACGGTATGGAGGTTCGTTTCCATACACTTGTCTGGCATAGCCAGACCGGCGCCTGGTTTTTTAAGGACGCTGAGGGCAAACCGATGGTTGACGAAACCGATGAGGCGAAGCGGGATGCCAATAAGAAGCTGCTGCTGAAGCGGCTCGATACGCATGTCCGCACGATCGTTGAACGATACAAGAATGATATCCATTCGTGGGATGTAGTTAACGAAGTAATCGAGCCGGCCGATCCGGACGGCATGCGGGCCAGCGAATGGTATAAGATAACGGGTACTGACTTTATCGAGACGGCGTTCCGCGCAGCTCGCGAAGCAGGCGGATCTGAAGCGAAGCTGTACATTAATGATTACGGTACCGATAATCCTGCCAAACGGGACAGGTTGTACGAGCTCGTGAAAGAGTTGCTGGACAAAAGCGTGCCGATCGACGGTGTCGGCCATCAGACGCATATCGATGTATTCAGGCCGACGGTCGATTCCATCATCGAATCGATGAAGAAGTTCGCGGAACTCGGCCTTGATAATCTCGTAACCGAGCTTGATATGAGCATGTATGCTTGGAATGACCGTACTGATCTAGGAAATGACATTCYGGAAGATCTGCTGCAGAAGCAAGCGGATCGTTATCGCGAGCTATTCGAGGCGTTCAGGACGAATAAGGATATAATCGGCGGCGTCGTGTTCTGGGGCATTGCGGACGATCACACTTGGCTGAATAGCTTCCCAGTGACGCGTACCAACGCACCGTTCCTGTTCGACAAGCAGTTGCACGCGAAGCCGGCATTCTGGGCTGTTGTCGATCCGGCTGGAACAGAGAAGTCCAAATAATATGGAAGTTCGATTCATAACAGGTGAACCCCTATAAATAAACGGGTTGTTGCCTAAGCGTATGTTGGCTAGACTGGTTGGGTGATGGACTATTCAGGTATACGAAGGAGAGCTGGCAATGAACAGGACGACAATTACGAATCCGATTATCTGGGCAGACGTTCCGGATCCAAGCGTAATCCGTGTGGGGAGCACGTTCTATATGGTGAGCACGAGCATGCATTCGATGCCCGGCTGCCCGATTATGAAGTCTGAAGACTTATTGAACTGGGAGCTCGTCAATTACGTCTATGATACTTTTGAGGATAATGAAGCCCATAACTTGCTAAACGGCAAGGGCATTTACGGCAAGGGCTCATGGGCTGCCAGTCTACGATATAACGATGGCAAATTCTATGTCTGCTTCTCGAGTCTGGATATGAATCAATTTTATATTTWTACGACGAGTGATATTGAGAACGGCAAGTGGGAGCGAAACGTCATTCAAGGACTGCATCATGATCCAAGCATGCTTTTCGACGATGACGGCCGTGTATTCGTCTTCCACGGCAATGGGGATATACGCATTACGGAGCTGACTGCGGATGCAACGGCGCTTAAGCCTGACGGTGTTAATCAACTGCTGCTTGAGACGGAGCGAGCAGGAATTATGCTTCGTGCCGAGGGCTGCCATGCATACAAAATAAACGGCTATTATTATTTGTTCTTTATCGATTGGCCGAGCGAAGGCAATAAGCGCCGCAGGCAGCTGTGCTACCGGTCGCTAAATCTGCTGGGTCCATACGAACACAAGCTAGTGCTCGATGATCAAATGGATTATCGCAATAACGGCATTGCGCAAGGCGGCATCATCGATACGCAAGATGGAGATTGGTATACGGTGCTGTTCCAGGATCACGGAGCCGTCGGCCGCATTCCTTGCGTTGTACCGGTTGCTTGGGAGAACGATTGGCCAGTTCTGGGACAAGACGGCAGAGCGCCGCAGACGTACGAAGTGAAGCTGCCGAGCACTTTGCCAAAGCCTATTATCATCAGCGATGATTTTGATTACGATGTGAACTTGTTGGCGCTTAATTGGCAGTGGAATCATAATCCTGACCCGGACAATTGGTCGGTCACGGATCGTTCGGGTTATTTGCGCCTCACGACAGGACATCTTGCCAACAGCGTAGAGTTTGCTCGAAATACGTTGACGCAACGCACAGAAGGTCCAGCTTGCATCGGAACTACGTTACTGGACATAACCAATATGCAGCCGGGCGACCGTGCAGGATTGGTGGCGCTGCAATACGTCTTCGGCTCAGTCGGTATTCAGGTTGACGATAACGGCGAACATTTCGTAGCAATGAGCTTCAATGGAAGAGCGGATGGCAGTGAAGGCGAGATAACGGTCGAGCGGACAAGATACGAAGGGACTCGGATCTATTTGCAAATCGAGTTTCAATTCGATAATGGCGGTCGCGAGGACATTGCACACTTCCGATACTCTTCGGACGGTGAGGAATGGCATTCGATCGGCAGTCCGCTGCAGTTGCATTACAAGCTTGAGCATTTCATGGGCTACCGATTTGGACTATATAATTATGCTACGAAGCAAATTGGTGGATTCGCCGATTACGATTACTTCCATTATAAGAAGCTTGTTTAATTATTACGCGCCAATGAGGAGAGTGTGCTTGCATGAATTATAAAAATCCAGTTATAAGCGGGTTCCATCCTGATCCGAGCGTGTGCCGTTCTGGCGATGATTATTATCTCGTAACGAGCTCCTTCGAATATTTCCCTGGCGTACCTTTATTCCACAGCAAGGATCTGGTGAATTGGACGCAGCTTGGCCATGTTCTAACAAGGCCGGAGCAGCTTGATCTGAGCCGTGCGCCCAGCTCCGGCGGCGTATTCGCGCCGACGATCCGCGAGCATAACGGCAGATTCTACATGGTGACGACGAATGTTACCGCTGGCGGCAACTTCTTCGTGCATACGGATGATCCGCGCGGACAATGGTCGGACCCGATTTTCGTAGATCATCCCGGTATCGATCCAGAACTATTCTTCGATGAGGATGGAACGGTCTATTTCACATCTTCATCCAATYAAGGCATTTATCAAAGCAAGATTGACGTAAAGACTGGCCGGAGGCTGTCCGAACCAACATTCCTATGGACGGGAACAGGCGGCCAGTATCCCGAAGCGCCGCATATTTATCGTATCGGCAATTGGTACTATCTTATGATTGCCGAAGGCGGCACCGAGTACGGCCATATGGAAACGATCGCGAGAAGCGAGCGGCCAGACGGGCCTTATGAAAGCTGTCCGCATAATCCGATTTTGACCCATCGGAGCTTGCTAAAGTCCATTCATGCTACGGGGCATGCGGATCTTGTCCAGACGCCCGAAGGAGATTGGTGGGCCGTATTTCTAGGCATTCGGCCGCATGGTTATCCGAACAAACATCATCTAGGCAGAGAGACGTTCCTTGCGCCTGTTACATGGACAAAGGACGGCTGGCCGATTATCGGCGAAAACGGGACGGTAAGCGAGACGATGCCGGCAGGCAATCTTCCGCTGCAGCCAGCAGCTGTTGTGCCGGTTCGCGAGCATTTCGAGTCTTCGAGCCTTGCTCCATGCTGGAACTTTATGCGTTCGCCTAATCCGGATAATTGGTCGCTGGGCGAGAAGGAAAGCTGTTTGACACTGCGGGGCAACGAGACGACGCTGAATGAAATCGGAGCGCCTGCCTTCGTCGCTAGAAGACAGCAGCACTTTGTTTGCAGCGTGTCTGCGCATATGGAATTTGCTCCACAGCGCGACGGCGAGGAAGCCGGCATTACGGCATACATGAATGACCGTTTCCATTACGAAATTGCCGTGACGAGAATTGCCGGCGTCCGCAAAGTTATTTTCCGGAGAAAGTTGGGCAGCCTCCAGGCAATCGAAAGCGAAGCTCCTTGGTCTTCCGATTCGATCGTGCTGCATCTGAAAGCGACTCGGGGGCAATACGAATTCGGTTTTTCCTATGGTGATGGAGCGCCTTTCTGGTTCGGCTGTGGCGAAACGTCCCTGCTATCGACAGAAGTGGCGGGCGGATTTACGGGCGTGCTTTTCGCCTTGTACGCAACAGGTAACGGTAAGAAATCGGAAGCGCCGGCGCACTTTGACTGGTTCGATTACGAAGCGGTTGAATAATATCGTTTATTACGTGCTCGACAGCCAGACCGCAATTCCAAGCGAATTGCGGTTTTTTCTTTGCAGGGGTACTAGGCTCGCGTAACGGCATTTTGTTGAACTAAATAGGACGATTACCGAAAAGAGAGTGAATAGCGACATTTTGTCAAACTACACGCCCTTTTTTTGACCATAAAGCGAAAAACGCCTCGTTAACGTTCCTAAATCAAACTAAATCAGCGTATACGGTGTAATTCCCATTTTAGTTGCCCGAAATGCCGTTATAGCTGCTGTTCTCCAGCACATTAGTAAGCAAATCGACTTCTTCTGGGGTCAATGGAGTAAGAGGCTCACGGCAAGCAGGCTTGATGAGCCCCTGTTCTGCGAACAAATGACGAATGACTCTTACCCATCCGATCTGTCCCAGTTTCTCCAATACCGGTTGAAGCCGTTTCAGCTCCGTATCGGCAAGCTCATGTTGCCCTTCTCTTAAGCGAGTTACGATGGCGTTCATCTCGTTCGGATATAAATTTCCGGCAACGCTCGTGAGGCCGTCATATCCTTTCTTAAAATAGTCGACAAACGTCAGGTCTATGCCGGAGAACAGCTGGAGCTTGTCGCCAAGCATGGCGCGTATGCGCTGAGCCTGGCTTAAATCGCCGGTTTCTTTAAGCGCGATAATTTGCGGGAATTGGTCGACTAGTCTAAACAGCGTGTCCGGTTCGAGGTTAAAACCAGTACGAATAGGATTGTTGTACAGCATAATCGGCAGCGAGGTCGCGGAACATACGGACTCTACATACAATGCAGCTTCCCTCTGATTCGGACGTACATACGGCGGAAAACCGAGCATAATGGCGTCGATGCCTGCTTGTTCAGCCTCCACTGCGAGCTTTGCAGCATCGCTGGTTCTTACGGATGCTACTCCGGCATACAGCGGTAAGTTGCTGCGAGCAGCGCGCTTGACGGTCCGGTAGAGATGAATTCTTTCCTCCACCGACAATGAATGCTGTTCGCCGGTCGATCCGCTTAAGAGCAGAGCCGGTACATGATTTGCCTTATAATATTCTAGCATGCCCACAATGCCGTTCTCGTCTATGCGTTCATCCTCGTCAAAAGGCGTTATCATGGCAACGCTGTATGGCAGAATGGTTTTCAAATCCATAGTTAGTCACTCCTTTGCTACTATTCATACTTGCTTTCGAATTCGTTGTCAATCTATTGCTTTCTATAACCGCTCCATATTTTTGTATAATAGAAGAAGAGTAGAAAAAAATTTTTGAGATCGCGACGGTTTTTTCAATGAACTCCCGTCTTATATATAGATCGATTTGAGGAGGAGCAACTTGTCTGTTACGGATGCAGAGTTGGTGGGCAGGGCGTGCAAAGGCGATAACGAGGCATTCAGCGATTTAATCGGCAGATATGCGAATGCGGTGTACGGGACAGCGTACGGTAAGCTAGGCGATTTCCATAGGGCGCAAGATATTGCGCAGGAAGTGTTCGTCAAAGCTTTCAAAAAATTGTCCAGCATTAAAGAACCCGATAAGCTGGGCAGTTGGTTGTATGCGGTTACGAATAGGGAGTGCTTGGACTGGTTGAGGTCGAGCAAAAACGAGTCCGTATACGACCCGGCACATAACGAGAATATGCCGCAACATGAAATGCATGAAACTGCCGAAGATACATGGCTGAGGAAAGAGCTTCGAAACGAGGTATGGCAAGCGCTTAGCAACCTGACTGAAGCTAACCGTACGGTCACGATTCTCTACTACATCGATGACTATAAGATCAGGGAAATCAGCGATTTCCTCGGTCTGTACGTTGAAGCGGTAGAGAGCAGACTTCGTCGATCGAGAACGTTATTAAAGAAGGAGATGCTCAGCATGGTTAACGAAAATCTGAATCAGAATAAGCTGAACGAGGAGTTCAAGAAGAAGGTGTTTCAGGACGAAAGAATGCCCGAAACACAATTTCGCCGCGTGGCGATGGGCGAGAGCGATTTTGACGATATCGACATGTACAAAACGAAGTTTGTTAACATTAATTTAGAAGGCGCTAGCTTCGATAATATCAATATRAGCAAAACGTTATTCCACGATATCAACATGCATCAGGCCAAATTCATTGAAGTAGGTTTGTGGGATATCGAGATCGGAAACTGCGCAATGGGCGGGGCTTACTTTCACGATATCGGGCTGAAGGGCAAGAGCAATACGTTCGAGAACTGTGAATTAACCGGAACATCCTTTACAAACTGCAATCTTTCCAACGTGGAAATTAAAGACTGCGACATATCGGGACTTAAGATTAATGGGATATCCATTCAGGATTTATTAGAGAACTATACGAATAACAAATAAGAACGAAGGCCCTCTTCTAACAGGAAGGGGGCCTCGCAATTCTAAAGCTTGTACGATTCGATAGCGATCGAGTTTGGTCCTTCTTTCCGCGCTTCATTAATGGTTTCAATAGAGTCTTCGATGACCTTACGAATCTCCGCAATCGATCTGACAGAGCCGACTAATGCGCCGATATAACAACCCATTTGCTTCGGACAACCGATGCTATTGAAATCAAAGGCTATCATATCATCGACTATGGACTGCGCGACACGAGTGATCGCTTGGTGATTTGCGATTGCGAATACGATGAATTCATCGCCATCAGCACGGCCGATAGCGGCCTGAGTTAAGCCGGCACGGACATTGGCTTCAATGATTTGATAACAAGAGGCAATGACGTTGTCCCCTACCTCGAAGCCGTAATCGTCGTTCACCTGCTTGAAGTGGCTGATATCAAAGCGAAAGACGGAGAGGCTATCGTCAGACGAACATGAGGCTGTGATGCCGGCGGCTGCCTCCAGAAACATCTCCATATTGGGAATGTTTTTTTTGATTTCATGGGCTGCAGACTGCTCGATATGCAATAAATCTATTTTTTTATCCATATCAAACCCTTCTTTCTCGATTATAGTGATAAGCCGATCAATTGCGATTTTCTTCTGAATGTGTTCATTAAGCAGCGATGAGATTTCGATCCGCTTACGAATCAATTGATGAACGATGATGCTACTATCTACAGGTCCGTTTATCAATTCTTTGATTTCAGTAAGGGAGAAGTCTAGATTTTTGAGAATGACGATCCAATTCAATAAATGGGATTGGCTCGGATCGTAGGAACGATATCCCGTTTCAGCATCGATCGCCGACGGCTTCAGCAGACCGATCTCGTCATAGTGACGCAGCATTTTAGCAGTAACGTTGTTTTGTACGGCGAATTCACCAATTTTCAATCGATGACACCCTTTCATAAAGAACTCCGGCCGGAATTGCTTAACCTAACGATAAACCCTCCCCCTATGGGAAAGTCAATCTATTATTTTCCAAAAGCGTTTCCTATACTTCGACGGGTTGTTTGCAGCGCACGCAAGGTCTAAACTATACGCGAGCAACGATAATAACCGATGGATCGAACGAGGGGAGCAATCATTCATGAATCAATCCACATCAGCACAAACACCGAAGCTGCACGAAGTGTTCGGACAGCAATTTCGAATCGGCGCAGCCGTTAATCCGAGAACGCTGGTCTCGCAGCGCGAGCTGCTGGCGCTGCATTTCAATAGCGTAACGGCAGAGAATGAAATGAAGTTCGAACGGCTGCACCCGGCCGAGGAGCGGTATACGTTCGAGGAAGCGGACCGATTAATGGAGTTTGCGAAAACGAACAGTATGGCAGTAAGAGGGCATACGCTCGTATGGCACAACCAAACGTCCGATTGGGTGTTTGATAACGGTGCGGGCGGCTTAGTTGATCGCGATACACTGCTTGCACGAATGAAAGCGCATATCGAAACGGTAGTTGGGCGTTATAAGGGACAAATCTATGCATGGGACGTTGTGAATGAAGCAGTGTCTGACAGTGGAGATGAGCACCTTCGTCCGTCCAAGTGGCTGGACATTATCGGCGATGATTTTATTGCCAAAGCGTTCGAGTACGCACATGCGGCTGATCCTGACGCGTTACTCTTTTATAACGATTATAACGAGTCAGTGCCAGCTAAGAGAGAAAAAATTTACGCGCTGGTCAAGTCGCTTAAGGAAAAAGGCGTGCCGATCCACGGCGTTGGCCTTCAGGCGCACTGGAACCTGACGCATCCGACGCTGGACGATATTCGTGCAGCTATCGAACGATATGCGTCGCTAGGACTGCAACTGCATATTACGGAAATGGACTTATCGGTATTTGCCTTCGAAGACAGACGCACGGATCTTACCGCTCCTACGGCTGAGATGATGCAGTTACAGGAGGAAAGGTACGTTGATATGTTCCAGTTGTTCCGGGAATATAGCGATGTACTGACAAGCGTTACGTTCTGGGGAGCCGCTGATGACTATACGTGGCTGGATGGATTCCCGGTTAGGGGTCGTAAGAATTGGCCGTTGCTGTTCGACACGAAGCATCAGCCAAAGGGCTCGTACTACAAAGTGATTAGCCAAACGGCGGAAGCGCTTGAAGGCTAATAGCTAGTGAGACGGTAAACAGTGAAAGACGGCCGCCATCCCTATATTAGGGAAAGGAGGCCGTCTTTCGTTTCCCCGCGTTAGGATACGAAGCCAAAGCCGAGGATCGTAAACCTTTTGCACGCGTGATTGGGCGACATCTCGATTTCCACCGTGTGCTCACGCGATTCTTGCTCCGTATACAAGATGACTACATGGCAATGGGTCCATTTGATTGCCTGTGGGTCGACGACTTTCACAATCTTGCCGTCAACGTAAATGTTAGCGCTGCCGTAATCGTCGCTTCCTGAATCTTTGTAGACCAAGAGGAGACTTTTGCTGCGAATCGTCATCGTAAAGTTGTGGTTACTCGAATCTGCCGTATGCATCCAATTGTTAGGGAATTGAGGCGTGCCGTACGGTTGGTCGTCCATCTCCGCCATTTGAAGTTCGGTATCGATTGCGTCGAAGCCTCCTTCCGATATATTGGCTATGCTAGAGCCGTTGGCCCGATCCAACAAAAGGACATGGACGAAGTCATTACCGATTACCGGCGGCTTGTCGATCACAATATGTTCATGATCCATGGCGGAACGGTCGGTTTCGGCGAACAGCCAGCCTAGACAATCGGCCATGATTGTATGACCTGCATTGGTCGGATGGTAGATGTCGCTGAAAAATTGCTCTTTGGTAATGATGTTCCCCTCGTCTTTGGTTATCTGAAATTGGTCCACCACCGCATCTTTTATGCTTACCATGGGAAGCTCATAATGATAACCAACGGGCGCAAGCCGATCTTGCAAATTCCAGTCGCTTTYGAACACACTGAACAATAGGATGACGGCTGGAGCGTTGTCAGCAGTCAGTGCTTTTAATACCAGGCTTTCGTAACAGCTCCCTTCCGTTTCGTCGTCGGCGTCATTGACTGCAAATTCCACAATGACGATATCAGGGCGTACGGCTCCATCTCTCAGAACATCCCTCTGATAACGAATCATCCCCAGCTCGGAGGGCGTGCCGCCGAGTCCAGCTTTGACGAAACGAATAGAATCGCCGCCGTCCTTTCCGAACATCGACTTGAAGGTGGAATATGACCGATGAGCATAGCAGTCGGTATGGAGCGGATTAGCTCCCGCGCCGTGAGTAATGGAGCCGCCAATGTAGGCAATCGTAATCTCTTCGCCTCTTTTCGCTTTTTCGATAGCGGTTTTTAATCTCCTGTTGTTTCCTTTGTTTAATAGCGATTTGGCAATTAAATCGTTGTATGCTTCGTCTGTCATAGATAATCTCCTCTCTTTTAAATATGATCTTAAAACGAATGGGAGGATAAGAAAACCTGCTGAATCATAGCTGTATCGGGGTTGAACAGATTGGCAGTAGCAGGAATATTGCACCAAATATAATCGGTCGACAATATCGAACAAAGGAAGATTGTGACAAAATGATGATTTCTTAAAAAAATTAACGAAATCTCTATTTCAAATCTATTGATCTCTGAAATGTAAAATAGTAGAATGTTCCTATTCGCTGTAAATGTTTACTAATTGTATCGATGAACTTTCCTAAAATCACATAATGCAAATCCGTCGAAAGACGAGAGACGCAAAGCTATAGGGACTACTTCTCAAAAAGAAATGTCAGCCAGTTGCAAAAGATTTAGCAGAGGCATGTCTATGGTCGTCCATAGGCATGCCTCTTTGCTTACAACAAAAAAGAGAGAATAACGAAATAGGAGAGAGTGGAGACAATGAGCGAGCAAGAGATGAATATCCGGACCTTATTTCCAAGCGACGACGGCAACGAGCGACAACGAGACGATCTTATAGCACTATTCAGGCAAATCGTAGAAGGGGTCGATGCTTTAAAGGATCCCGATTCCGTTAATTTAAAAGGAACGAAAGATAGAGGAGCTACTTTCTATCAGGATTTAACGAAGAACAGCCGCATTCCCGTTAGCGGAAGCACGCAAAATGAAGTGAACGGCGAGCTGCTCAAGCTTCTGCACGGTCATCCCTACCATACGAAATACTTTTTGACTAATATTTTGCCCATGGCCAGTATTCCGGGCATCATGGGAATGCTCACCGCTTTTATGGTGAATGGCAATAACTTGTGGGACGTATACGGACCTGCCGGAGCGGAGGCCGAAGTCAGAGTCGTTGCCATGATGTCGGCGCTGATTGGTTATGACCCTACGGCAAGCGGCGGATATACGACTTGGGGCGGGCAAGGGGCCATCTTTACGGGACTTCGACTAGCCATTAATAAATATGACGCCAAAGCTGCAAAAGCAGGCGTACCTGACAACTTGTTTGCCTTCTGCTCGGAAGCGGCTCATTACAGCCTGTTCAAATCGATGGAAGCAACGGGTCTGGGCAGCAATAACCTGATCAAAATCCGTACGCGAGAAGACAGCTCCATGGATGTTCGGGATCTCGAAGAGAAAGTGGAGAGCGTTATTTTAAGCGGAGGCGTCCCTGTGTACATTGTGGCAACGACAGCGACGACGGATGCGATGGGCATCGATAATGTCGAGGAAATCTTGGCTGTGTCAGAGGAACTAGCGACAAAGCATGGCATTCAAAGGCCGCATATCCACGCGGATTCAGCGCTGGGCGGATTTTTTGCCTTCTTTAACGATTACGACTTTGAAGGAAATCTACATAAATTCGATACTGAAACACTATCTGCGCTTCAAGCGATAAGGGAGAGAATGAAGCATTTGGGATTGGCGGATTCGTTGTGCTTTGACTTCCAGAAGCTCGGTCAAACGCCGTACTCCACGAGCTTATTCCTTGTGAAGCGGGCATCCGATCTCAAGCTGCTTGATTTGGAGCCGGATGAAACGCCGTATGTTGGACATCGGGGTTATGGGGATTATCATACGAGCTATACGCTGGAATGCTCTAGAATGGGCAGCTCGATCAGTATTTTAAGCGCGCTAACGGCTTTCGGCATCGAAGGTTATCAGAAGCTGCTCGCCCAATTCGTCGAAGTCAATATAGCGTTCAGGAAGACGTTGGCTGCCGAAGTTCCCGAAGCCGTCATCGTCAATCCGCTAAATCCGGGCATTATCACGCTGTTYCGTTTGTATGCAGATCGTAAAAACGGCTATCACGCGGAATACGAGGGGCTCCGCAGCTATGCGGAGATTGAGCGCGAAAATAAGCTGAACGAGCTATTGTTCGAAATATTGGGCAGAGACCGCGGAAAAATGTTTTTCGGAGATACGAAGAAGCATCTCTACGTGCCAACCGCGGACCGGGCGGGTCAAATTGCGCTGTATGCGGCTAAGTTATTCGTCATCTCTCCGTACACGCAAACTTCCGATGTCGGTGCAATCGTTCACTATTTGAAACAAAAAATCGCTGAAACGTATGCCGCTTTTGATCGGCTATCCACGAAGGAGAACAACCATGAAGAAATCTATTCTTAAATTGAATTGGTTCAGAGAACATCTTGCAGTCAAAATCTCGGTCAGCATCCTGCTGCTGCAGGTCGTGACATGCGTAGCCTTTGCTCTGTCCGGCTATATGACGCAGAGCAACCTCTCGGAGAAGCTTCTGGAGCAATTCGATAAGCGGCTCGCGACGGATATTCAAATCGCGTCGAACACGCTCGCAGCCATTCCGGGAAGCGATATTCAACTGACAGGGGCGGACGATCCGAACTACGCGATAATCAAGACGGAGCTCGAGAAGCTCCAGACCGTTCATAGCTTGGAGAACATTTATATTTTATCCAATACCCAGGATGAAGAACGGATTCTGATTTTGTCGGGCGTCCCTGACGACTTCGGAACCGCTTATCCGTTTACTGATGAAATGAGGGAAGCCATTGCTTCCAAGAAAACGATGTTCAGTCCGATTTACGACGATGAATACGGCACGCATAAATCTATCTTCGTGCCGCTGACCGATAAATCCGGCACCGTGTACGGCATCTTGGGCATCGATCTCGATGCTTCCGTTGTGCCTGAGACTGCATCCAGCTCGAACTGGATGACCATTATCATTTCCGTCATCGTCTTCGTAGTCGGCAGCGTGATCGCCGTTATTATTAGCCGAATCATTACGAATCCGCTTCGCAAACTGATGATTGCAGCCGAGAAAGTAGCGGCCGGCGATATGAGAAGCCAGTTCTCGATCGACAGCAAGGATGAGATCGGCAAGCTGGGTGCCGCTTTCGGCATCATGATTACGAGCTTAAAAACATTGATCGAGCAGGTCATCGCTTCGTCCGCCCTTATCGGGGATACGAGCAAGCATCTGAAGCAATCCGTGAATGAATCGACGAATAGCGCGCAGCAGGTGGCCGAATCGACGAGCAAAATGACAGAAGGCATTACGGAGATCGTGCAGAGCGTATCCGAAAGCCACTCGAGCATTCATAACATTGATACCGACATCAAAGAAGTATCGGCAGGCATGAAGGAAATTCAAGAAATCGCGTCCGAGGTCCATTCGCAATCGGAGCAGGGGCAAGAGCTTGTCGATCGTACCCTCCAACAAATGGAGACGATCAAGCAGGCGATGCAGCAGTCGCAGCAAGCGGCAGCGGCGCTGGAGACACGTTCCAATGAAATCGGAGAGATTATCGGCATTATAACCGAAATATCGACGCAGACGAATCTGCTTGCGCTTAATGCTTCGATCGAGGCGGCACGGGTCGGCGAGCTCGGAAGAGGCTTCGCGGTCGTTGCCGAGGAAGTCAAGAAGCTGGCAACGCAGTCCGCTCAAGCGGCGCTGTCCGTTAACGAGCTCGTCTCGAGCACGCAATCGAACAGCCATCTGGTTAAGCAAAGCATCGAAGAAGGAACGAAGGCTGTCGAGCTTGGCCATTCTTGGATTAGCGGTACCCACCAAAACTTCAAGCATATATATTCGGGCGTTTCAGAGTTTACCGTCCACACGAACCATATGTCCGGCTCGCTGGAGAAGGTAGAGCATTCCTTCGTACGCATCACGGATGCCATGCAGCAAATTAACGGGGTCACGCAGGAGCAGGCAGCCGGCACGGAAGAGGTTGCTGCGTCCGCGCAACAGCAAAGCGCGGCCATGCAGGAAATATCGGCTGCCATCCAGCAGCTGTCGTCTCTATCGGTTGACTTGAACGAATCGGTAAAGCCGTTTAAGCTGTAGTAGTATCGTTCGAGCACACTGAGCCCTTCCGCCTTCGAGCGGGAGGGCTTTTTATTGCGAAGAAACTTTCTGATAATGAAACGAGGACTCGAAACATGTCTGATGTGACCTTTTACCGCCATGAGGCGCTGCCTTTCTTGGAAGCTAAGCGATGTCTGAAGAGCGATCTAGCGTACCAAAAGCATTTTCATGAGGAATATTCGATCGGGTTAATCGATAAAGGCGTGACGAACGCTTGGTGCGACGGAACCATGCACCGGGTTGAGGATGGAAAGGCAATCAGCTTTCCGCCGATGATGCTGCATGCCTGCCAGCCGGAGACGGGAATGGAGTGGAATTACAAAATGCTGTTCGTCAAGCAGGCTTGGTTAGAGCAGCTTGACCTTGAACAGCGGGAGCGCGATCAGCTTCATATCCCGTTTCTTTTGGCCGAGGACAAAAATAGAGTCTGTCGCTATCGCATTAACCAAACGATGGAGGCTTTTATGGGAAACGGTTCTCCTCTTGAAATCGAGACGGCTATGATTGAGCTGATACATGATCTCGTTAGTCGGAACGCTTCAGATTTGGTGCATGAAATACAACAAGGCAAGCAGGATCAGAAGTACGTCAAGCTTGTACAGGACTATATGCATGAGCATTTTACAGAGAAGCTAACGATGGAGGAGCTCGAGAACGTAACGGGAATAAGTCGATTTCATCTCATTCGGTTGTTTAAACGATGGAATCATCTGCCACCGCATGCCTATCAGAATCTGCTGCGCATTAATTATGCCAAGGCCGAATTGATGAAGCGGCGACCGATTGCCGACATTGCAACCGATGCGGGATTTTATGACCAGAGCCATTTTGCGAGAACGTTCGGCAGGATTGTAGGAGCAACGCCATACTCTTACGCGTTGTCATCTTAATAACAAAGAGCAATTTTGTACAATACCGTCATCCCTCTACTCCGTACAATGGAAGGAACTTGAGTAGGGGAGAGATGTTGGATGTACCATGAATCGAATTTGGAAAAACAATTTTCAGCGGCTCTAAAGTCAATCGCTCGCCGTGATGACCTGAAAGCTTACGTAGAGCGGACACCAGAGCTCTATGTGCTGCTTCAGCAGGCCGCTTCTCGATATGTTACGGGTGAAACCCGACAAGAGGGAGTTGCCGCTAGCCGCCGGCTGGCCGGGGAAGGTTATAAGCTTTCCATCGAATATATCGGAGAGAATACGTCGGATGCTGACGAATGCGAAGCGGCTGCTGCGGAGATGAAGGCGCTCATTCAAGATTTGGGTCGTGCCGGACTTCCAGCCCGCGTATCCTTCGATCTGTCGCATATCGGGCTTTCGTTGGATAAGGAGCTTGCATACTCCCATCTGATGGATCTGGCGGCAAATGCCAATGCTGTAGGCGCAGAGATTGAATTATTCATCAGCATGGAAGAGTCCAGCAAGACGGAGGATATACTATCTGTCTACACAAGCGCTGCTACAACTTATTCGAACTTAGGCATTACGTTGCAAGCTCATTTGAATCGAACGCCGCAGGATTTGGAAGCTCTAGCTGATTCGCGACGTCGGGTACGGATCGTGAAAGGCGCTTATCAAGAACCGGAAGACCGCGCAATCCATCGGTCTCCTGCTCTTAATGAACGTTATTTGGAGCTTGTGGAATGCGCCATTCGTCAAGGCCATCACGTATCGATTGCTACCCATGATGAAGCGATTGTGGATGAAGTGCTGAAGAACGGGTGGCTGTCTCATGGCCATGCCGAATTCGAGACGCTGTACGGTGTTCGTCCGGAGCTGGGAAGCAAGCTGAAGGCAGACGGGCACTCGGTTAGAATCTATCTCCCATATGGCCATGAATGGTATTTGTATCTGTGCCACCGGATTGCGGAGTACCCGCCGAATCTGTACCGTGCGGTAATCGACATTGTGACTAAACGCATTTGAATCGTGTTTGATATTGAAAAACCGGTCACTTCAGAGTGGCTGGTTTTTTTTATGGGCCGAATATTGCCGTACCCTAGGCGATTGCCGTGCGGCAAGGCGGGAAATGGTACGCCTTTAACCGCGATTGTACCTTTACGGAACAGGTGACTGTCGGTATCCTATTCAAGAAGTAGATGAGTTGAGGGTTGTTACCTAATCCATCATAAGCAACTGTAGCGGGCAGTTGTTTTTTTTATCTTAGCAGTATTGCGAATTGGGGTATAATTAGTTATGATAGCCCTCTCAATGTTGAACCGGAAGGAGGCCTTGCCTTGCCTAAATATTCACGGGTGTTCAGACGGTTTCTCATCTCTTACATCATTATTCTGATCATTCCAAGCATTGCGGGTTATATGTCGTACAAGACCGCGATAACCGTGACGGAATCCGTCTCGATCGAGAACAGCGTGACGCAGCTCCAGAAGAGCAAGGAGCTATTGGAACGACGTATGGCGGAGGTTGAAGGCTTCACTAGGCAGCTTGCGATCAACCAGGATTTGAACATTTTGATGAATGAGAACGGATCGGGCGACGCGTCCAATGTGTATGGGATTTGGAAAATGATGAGGAACGTCCTCACGTTCGGCCAAACGAATGATTTCCTGAAGCATTATTATGTTTATTTGAGCAACTATAATGTACTCTTGACGCCGGGTTCGGCTTATTTCCGGCCGGAGCATTATTATGAAAGCTATCATTACGAGGATATGCCGTTCGAGAAGTGGAAGAGCACGGTTCTAGAAGGAACTCACCGGAGCGAGATGATGCCCTTAAGCCCGTTCATGGACAATAAGAACGAAACCTCGGTCGTGACCTATATGCAGTCTCTTCCGCTCGACAGCTTCACGGGCACTTCGCCCGCCGTCGTCGTCGTAATCATCGATCAGCAGAAAATTACCGATTTGCTGTCCGGCATTACGGACCGATACGGCGGATGGGTTCATATTTCCGACGCGGACGGACATACGGTTGGCTTGCAGGGTACGGATGAAGCCCATGTCGGCCTGCTATCGGCGGACGACAGCTTCGACGGGGAGAAGCTGAGCCAATTTTACGAAGACGATCTCGTCATTACGATTCGCTCCGACTCGACCAATTGGGTCTACAGAGCCGGTATTCCAAGGCATGTGCTGATGGAGAGCGCGAACCAGATCAAATACATTACGTGGTCCGTAACCGGTGTCGCGCTGTTCGTAGGCGTCGCGGCGGGTTTGCTTCTTTCGTACCGGAACAGCGCTCCGATTATTCGGATCGTCGGCGTTATGAAGGAGCAATTCGGGCAAGAAGGGCAATCGGAACGCAACGAATACGATTTTCTGCACGGCAATATTTCGCAGATGCTTACGAATAACAGACGGCTGGAGTCCGAGCTGCATCGGCAAGCGCCGCTCGTGCGAGACGCTTTCTTCAAGCGTCTGCTTGCGGGCGAGTTCCAGACGAGGGATGAAATTATAGCGGCTGCCGTTCAGGCGAACGCCGGATTGACCGGCGATACGGGGTATGTCGGTATAATGCAGGTGAACGGTTACTCGTTGATGGACAACGTCGAGGTTCTGAACGAGCTGAACGCGGCTCGTCTTATTTTGAAGCAGGCCTTGATCGACACCGGAAGCTCGGTCCGCATGACGGATATCGGCTCAGACAAGATTGTATTCCTATTTGCCTATATGGATAAACCGACGGCGGTCGAGATCGGCAAGGATGAAGTGACGATGACGCTGGATCGCATATCGCGGCTTGCTTTTGAGGAGTACCGGATCTCGACGACCGTAGCGCTTGGCGGCATGTTCCAAGCGGTGACGGAAGTGAGCCAGTCGTTCGAGCAGGCGAAGCAGACGCTGGACGTGGCCGTACATCAGAACAGGAAAGAACTGAGCTGGTTCGAGGATACAAGGCAAGAGAGCTCCACCTACCATTATCCGCTCGAGCTGGAGCTTCGTTTGATCGGCACCGTTCGTGCCGGAGAGCAGGAGGAAGCAGCGCGGATTTTGCATACGATCATTTCGCAAAATACGGTGCATAGGGAGCTTTCCTATGAGATGAAGCAGCAATTGGCGGGTGAAATGAAAGGAACGTTCCTGAAGCTGCTCGACCAGAAGGTATTCATCGAATCGGAATCGTTCGAGGAAATGAAGAACCGAATTATCGCCATCCAGCCGGCAGAGCCTCTGGAAGCGATTCAAGTCGAGCTGGCTGCCGTTATGAATGTGCTATGCGAAGTTGTTCGAAGCCGCAAGAACGATAGCCATACGCGGACGATCGAGCAGATTAAGAATTATATTGAATCGGCCTATACGGATTCCGCGCTGACGTTATATCGGGTAGCCGAGCAAGTGGAACGGCCCGAGAAATATATCTCGCAGCTGTTCAAGGAAGTGACGGGCGTCAATCTGTCTGATTATCTAGAGAACGTAAGGATGGAGCAAGCGGCCGAGCTGCTTCATAACGAAGTATTGACTGTTGACGAGATTGCCTCCAGAGTAGGCTATAACAGTTCGCACTCTTTCCGAAGGGCTTTCAAGCGGGTAAGAGGCGTATCGCCGAGCGTATTCAGACAGTCCGCCCTGGACGGATAGGAGGGAAGCAAGTTGCAGAAGTATTTCATTCGGCTCATTGCCGTATTGCTGATCCCCTTTATTCTAGGAGGCTGTACGGATATAAATAATAAGGGCGGTTCGGAGGACGGGAGCGGCAAAGATGCCGATGCCGTTCCGATCCGCGTATTCGCCCAGCAGGATACTTGGTTCGATCTTGCAACCAATGATTTCTCGAAGGAGCTGGAGAAGAAGTTCAACGCGAAGTTTGAATGGATTGCCGTTCCTTATGAGGGTGCAAGGGAGAAGCGCCAAATATCGCTTGCCAGCGGAGACTATGCGGATGCCTATATTCTGACTTCGTATATTGACCAGTTCTCGCAAGCGGACGTACTTAGGTACGGCCAACAAGGCGTCTTCTTGCCTTTGAACGAATTAATCGAACAGTACGCGCCTCATATCAAAGCCGCCATGGAACAGAATCCGACTCTAAGAGCCTACAGCACGGCGCCGGATGGGAACATTTACGGCTTGGTCGGGTACAGCGAATGTTACCATTGCTCCTATCCAAGTAAAATGTGGCTGAACACGAAGTGGATGGAGCAGTTAGGGCTCGCAATACCGCAGACAACGGAGCAATTCAAGCAGGTGCTGCAAGCGTTCAAGACGCAAGATCCGAACGGCAACGGCGTAGCGGACGAAATACCGCTTAGCGGCTCGATCGAGGATTTTGGCGTTCGCGTCATCCCTTTTCTAATGAACGGCTTCATCTATGACGACGATCGTACGTATCTTCATTTGACGAACGGTCGCGTCGATACGGTAGCCGACAAGCCGGAGTGGAAAGAAGGGCTGGCCTATATCAAATCGCTGTACGATGAAGGTCTCATCGATCCGGGCGCATTCAGCCAGAACGCCGAGGCCTTCAAGCGGATTGGAGAGAACGACGGCGAGCAGCTTCTTGGCGCGGCAGCGGCGATGCATCCGGCGATCTTCGTGGACGTCGGTCCGGACAATACGAGGGGGAGCGATTACAGCCCGCTTGCTCCTTTACAAGGTCCGAATGCGTCATTCGCAACGTACAGCCGAATCGGTGTGGCGCCGGGAGCGAAGTTCGTCATCACGAATAAGGCAAGCCGCGAAGCCCAGATTGCTTTGATTCAGATGGTTGACTATATGTATACGCCCGAAGGCCAAGCTTTTGCCGAGGTTGGGATGGAAGACGTCGATTGGCGGAAACCCGCCCTGGGAGAGTTGGCGCTGAATCCGGACGTGAAGCCGGTATTCGCAAGCATTCCGGATAAGGACGGGGAGAAACCTAACAACTCCAATTGGAGCGGGATGGGACATTTTTATATGCCTAAGACGTATCGCGAAAGCTGGGTGCAAGGCATGGATATTTATGCTCCAGACGGCTACGAGCGAAGGCTGATGGAAGCGACGAAGCTGTATGACGGACATGAACCGGATGAGGTGTTGTCGGTCGAGTCGCTGTGGATCCATCCGGATGAAGCAGATGAGGTCAACTTTCTGCAGATCAACCTCAAAAACTACGTCGAGGAATACGCGCTGCAGTTCATTACTGGCAATCAGAAGCTGGACGAGGATTGGGAGAGCTACGTGAAGGGACTTCACGACCTTAACGTGGACCGTTATGTGGCGATTATGCAGAAAGCATATGATTCAGCGTTGAAATAAGTGTTTGTGCGCGGCATCAGAGCCGTCCCGCAAAGTCTATATATGAC